>PXPI01000013.1:0-20961 GCA_003021905.1 Cyanobacteria bacterium SW_9_44_58
GTCATTTTAATAGCGAATCGTTGCATCTATTTCAAGTTTGACCCTTGTTATCAACGATCGCGCCTCTTCTTTATATTTTCTTTAGGAACAGTCTCTCAGCTTGACACTCCCATCGCCGGAGGCGAGGGATTCTTTCTTCTACGATTCGACTTGCTTTGATTGAATCTGTTCAACCAAAGTAGCGGTCAAATCTTCGAAAGCGTTTTCCAACTCAAGGTTAGCCGTTTCCTTCTGCCCGAAGGTACGGAGTGCTTTTTTCAAGATATTGATTGCTGCATTTTCATCTCGATCTAAACAAGTTCCGCAATGACATTGATGCGTTCTTGTTGATAGAGATTTTTGAACAATTGAGCCGCAATTAGAACATTTTTGACTGGTATATTTGGGGTTAACAGCGATCGTTATTTTTCCAAATTTCCAGGCGAAATCGTCCAACCAAACTCGAAACTGATACCATGCAACATCATTGATTGATTTAGCAAGATTATGATTCTTGACTAAGTTTTGAATCTGAAGATTTTCATAGGCGATCAAGTCGTTAGACTGACAAACGCAACGCGGGCTAAGTTCAACTAAGTTATCAGATGAAGGTCAATTATCAGAAGGTAATCACAGAACAGCCAACCGAGCTTAAACAAATACAAAATCAGCAAAACCATATTACAGGATTTAGGAAAATACAAGCTCTATACTTACTAAAAACGGGTCAAGTAGATACGGTTTCCAACTTGTCTGATTATCTCGGGGTGCATCGAGTAACGATTCAAAGATGGTTAAAGACATATCGAGAACAAGGTTTAACGAATTTACTATCAATTAAGCCGAGAAGTGGACGACCTAAAAAATTAGATGAAGGTGCGATCGCTGCCCTCCAAAAAAGACTTCAAGATCAAAATCGAGGATTTAATAGCTATGGGGAAATTCAACGCTGGTTAGAAAACAATCACCAAATTCAAGTCAATTATCATACCCTCTATCATTGGGTGAGATATCAACTGAAAGCAAAATTAAAAGTCCCTAGAAGATCAGCTGCCAAAAAAGATGAGGGAGAAGAACAAGAGTTTTAAAAAAACTTCCAGAATTGATCAAAATCGTGGCTTGGCTGGAAAAGCTAGAAAATAACAACCGTCCCATCCGATACTGGTGCCAAGACGAAACATGACTAGGGCTAAAGACAATAGAAAGAAAACAAATTACGGCTTTTGGTGTCAAACCGCTAGGAAAAGTGCAATGGGAATTTGTTGCCTATTATCTAGATGGAATTGTTGAACCAAGTACTGGAGATAATTTTTTTCTAGAATTTTCCCATTTAGATAGCAAATGTTTCCAAATTTTTTTGAATGAAGTTTCTAGATATTCTCCCCATCGCTTAAATATCATTCAGTTAGATCAAGGAAAATTTCATCAAAGTAATGACTTGAAAGTTCCTGAAAACATTTTGCTACTGTTTCAACCAGCAGCCAGCCCGGAACTAAATCCCATTGAAAGGTTATGGCAATATATTAAAGACAAATTAAGCTGGAAACTGTATGACAAACTTGACCAACTTAAAGAAGAAGTCAGAGAAATCCTAAAAGGAATAAGTTCAGAAACGATCGCTTCTGTTACTAGTTGGAATTATATCTTAGAAGCTGTTACTGTAACATAACTTTTCAAAACTGGTATCAGATGATGTTTAGCCAGTTTTTGACGAGCTTTTTTGCGATTGTTGGAATTTTCTGGAAAGAGAACGTTGTAATTTTTTGAGTTTCTGTTCTCCTTTCCTTAGAAAATTCAAATTGGGTTCTTTGTAACCATTGCTGTCAGTGTAAAAACTTTCAATGCCAACATCTAAACCGACAGCATTACCAGAAGGAAGGCGCGATCGTTTATTGCTATCGGGAGGAGGGGCGCGATCGCTATTTTTGTGAAGAAAAGGAAGCAATTGGGATTAAATTTCACTGGAAATTTCCCACGGATTGATCAATTCCAAACCACAATTTTGAAAATCAGAAACATTACGAGTTGCTAAATTTGCTGTTTTGATCAGCGCGATCGCGACAATCATAGCATCCATGACTTCAATTGGTTTTCCTTGTTGTTGTCGATTAACCACAATATCCGCATAAACCTCTGCAGCCTTTTCATCAAAAGGAAAAATACGATCTTTAAACCCTTGAGCGATAAACATCTGAAATCTCCATTGAAGCGAATTACGGCGACGACCTTCTGGTAAACGTTTTAAACCATAAGAAATTTCAGCAATACTAACCGCAGTAATTGCTAACTCTTCCACAGGATATTCTCTTAACCATGAAATTACTTGAAAATTTGGCTGAGGACGCATCACCTCAGAAATTACATTAGTGTCTAGAATAATCACAGTCTGATTCTACTTCAGTTTCAGGAAACACTGACGGATGTGCCTCCAATTCAACACCATCTTTTCCAAACCAATACCTTGCTAAATCAGCAAGATTATCAACCTGATCTTGTACCGTAAGCATCTCTTCTAAAATTGCTTTTGCTTCTTCCTCAATCGAACGACCATGATGAGATGCCATAATCTGAAGTCGCTTTTCTAGATCAGGATCAAGATTACTCAGAGTCAAATTAGACATTATTTTAGCGTTTAGTTAATAATTTTTCTCATTATATTGTATCGAAATCTATCAATGCCAAATTATTGTATAAATGGAATAAAGAGCGATTAGGGTTAAAGTCGAAGTTTGAATTGTATTCCCTGCGCGATCGGTTGGTTGTTGAGATAGAAAGATGAGGCGCGATTGCCTTTGGCAGCGAATCAAAGATTCGATCGCGTGTGGTAATTATGATGAGATGAGGGGTAAGGCGCGATCGGGTTCAAACTAATTCTTTTTTTACGCGCGCCCCACACCGTTGGCCGGTTAATGCAAGAAGTGGCGCGTACTAGTCAGAATCATCACTAACCCTAGTTCATTGGCAGCCTTGATAGAATCTTCATCGCGACGAGACCCCCCAGGTTGAATAATGGCATTAATACCGGCTTTGGCGGCGCTGCGTACTGAATCATCAAACGGGAAAAAGCCATCACTGGCTAGGGTTGCTCCTTGGCTTTTCTCTGCCGCTTGTTTGAGGGCAATGTCCACCGCACCAACACGGTTCATTTGCCCTGCCCCAATGCCAATGGTAGCGCGATCGCGCGTCACCACAATGGCATTAGACTTGACATGCTTGGCAGCTTTCCAAGCAAAGAAGAGTTCTGCAAACTGTTCCTCGGTAGGCTGTTTCTCAGTGACAACTTCCCACTGCTCTGGATAATCTGGGCAATCATCTACAGTTTGCACTAAAAAGCCCCCTGCAATCACTTTCACCATTTCCTTGGGCCCGGTTTGCAAGTCTGGCAAAATTAACACGCGCAAATTTGACTTTTTCGTCAGGACAGCTTTTGCTTGTTCCGTACAACCCGGGGCCACCACACACTCTAGAAATGTCTTCGTCATTGCCGTTGCTGTCGCCTCATCAATTTCTTGATTAAGGGCCACAATTCCCCCAAAAGCAGAAACTGAATCGGCAACAAAGGCTTTTTCATAGGCTTCTACTAACTGCTCGGCAGAAGCAATGCCGCAGGGATTGGTATGTTTCAAAATAGCAACAGTTGGTTTATCAGTAAATTCGTTAATAATGCGTCGCGCCGCTTCTAAATCCACTAAATTGTTATAACTCAGTTCTTTCCCTTGTAGCTGCGTTGCCCCGGCCCAACCGGTGGGCGTGCTTCCCGTTTGATACCAAGTAGCGCTTTGATGCGGGTTTTCTCCATAACGCAGGGCTTGGCGCTGCGTTCCCATTAAATTGAATTGCAGCGGCAATGGCGCAACGTCTTCTTCGTTCAGTTTTCCTAAATACCCGCTAATGGCCTGGTCATACTGGGCAGTGAGAGTAAAGGTCTCCAGGGCGCAAGTTTGACGGAAGTTCAGAGACGGTTGGCTTCCATTGGTGCGTAACTCTTCTAAATAAACCTCATAGCGTTTCGGATTGGAAATGACTGTCAGATGCTGATAATTTTTTGCCGCTGCGCGCAACATTGCTGGGCCGCCGATATCAATATTTTCAATAGCTTCCTCAACAGTTGCATCCGGCTTGCTAATTGCGGTGACAAAGGGGTAAAGGTTGACCACAATCAAATCAAAGGGACGGATATTGTTGGCTTCCATCTCATTTTGATCCAACTCGCGATCGCGCCGTGCTAAAATCCCCCCATGAATGCGAGGATGCAAGGTTTTGACTCGTCCTCCCAGAATTTCCGGCGACCCGGTATAGTCAGAGACTTTTGTCACTTCAATGCCAGCATCAATCAGTTTTTGGGCTGTGCCGCCGCTGCTGACAATCTCAAAATCAAATTCGGACACCAACTGCTGAACAAATTCAACGATACCTGTTTTATCTGAGACGCTAATCAGAGCTAACCGCTTCACTGTTTTTTCTCCTTATTGATCATCCACAGTGCAGTTTATCAGAGGTGAGCAGAAAGACCTGAATTTCAACAAAAATAAAAAAGACAGGCACGAAGCCTGCCTAATTATCTAACTGGCTAGGGAAATACTTAGAAGTTCATTTCCACAGCTTGGACTTTTTCCACTTGTTTCTTCTTCAGCACTAGCAACACTTGCGCCAACATAATCGCAGCAATAAAGGCAATTAACCCTTTAATGCGAGCCGGACTTTGCAAAACAATTTCGCTATCTTCTTGTCCAAAACCGCCCACATTGGGATCATTGGTTAAGGGATCGCCTCTTCCAACTTGATCGCCTTTAGAAACAATTAACTCAGGGCCAGGGGGAATACTTTCCACAATGGTTTCACCGTCGCTGGTTTCAATGGTGACATCATTGCCAAAGTCAGTATCGGCAATTTGGGTGATGGTTCCTGCTTGGCTGGCATTATAAACGGCGTTATTGCTCTTATTCCCAGCAGGATAGACTTGTCCTCGGCCGCGGTTTGCTCCTAAATAAACCGGATATTTCCCAAAATAGACATCGCTATTTTCATTGGGATCAGGAGATAAAACCGGGAAAGTAATTTCTTGATATTCCTTACCGGGTAACGGACCCACTAAAACCACATTTTCCAATCCTTCCCGATAAGGCTGGAAGAAGACATCTCCCACTTTTTCCTTCATTTCCTCGGTCATCCGTTCTTCGGGAGCAATCTTAAATCCTTCGGGAAGCATTAAAACTGCCCCGACATTGAGATCTCCCTTAGAGCCATCTCCTAAAACCTGTTGTTTATCAGTGTCATAGGGAATATGAACTACGGCTTCAAAGACACTATCAGGAGCCACAGAAAGGGGAAGCTTAACTTCGGCTTCTTTTTCTGCTAAGTGGCAGTTGGCACAGACAATGCGCCCTGTAGAATCGCGAGGACTTTCGGGAGCCGTTTCTTGGGCCCAAAACGGATAGGCGCCTGCGCTTTGCGGGAACAAGGCATCGCTGGCAAAGAAAATTCCTGCCGTGGCAAAAACGATACAAAACAGTAAACTCAGAAAACCCTTTGCTTTCTGGGTCAATGTTTGCCGAAAAGAGTTATTCATTGGTTCTTTTTCTTTTTTTAAATACTCGACTTGCAAATTCATTAAAAGGGGATAATTTAAGTCCACCAGGGTTCTTTATTGGTGCGGAAGTCTGTATCCTTCCAAGGGGTGAACACAATTTTGCCCTCATCGTTAACATCCGCGTTAACTAAGGCTAAAGATAGGGGGGCTGGGCCGCGAACAACTTTTCCAGTTTCGTCGTACTGGGAACCGTGGCAAGGACAAACAAACTTGCCTTCGCTTTCCTTCCAAGGAACAACACATCCCAAGTGAGTACAAACCGCGTTTAACCCATAGCTAGCAATTTCTTCATCTTCGGTGACGATGACATAAGTGGGATCGCCTTCGATTCCTTGAGCCAAAGCGCGATCGCCAGCAGGATGCTCTTGTAAAAATTGACTGGCAACAAGATCGTTTCCAAGTTCATCCTTGGCGGTGGTACCAGCGCCTGCTGGACCGGAACTAGGAGGAATAAAGTAGCGAACCACTGGATACAAAGCACCTAATGCCACTCCGGTAATCGTACCGAAGGTTAACAGGTTCATAAATTGCCGCCGCCCCATGCCGGGGGCTTGTTGTTGTTGTGAAATTGTCATTGTTCGGTGTTTCTCTCTCCCAGACTTAAACTTAATTCAGTGACATACTCCCCAACTAATCTTTTAGATGTCGTTGGACGGGACATATAACCATCTGAGGAAACCTCAGATGACAGCCCCTTGGCTTCTCAGCGACTTGGGCAAACCAACGTTAACTGAGCGCTTGTTACTTGTTCCGGATGCCCTTCGGTTCGAGGTTCTCAGAACTTCAATGATGACAGCATACGATGTTTTTCTCAGGTTAACTGATTGGCTTCAGTGTCCCCAAGCCAAAGTTACCAGAGCTTTGGCGACCGATTTGTGATACCCATTAGTTTGACGCTCCAACGGAAGCCAGCGCGTTGGATTCTTAATTCATCGAGATACCTTAAAGTTTCCGGAAATTCAAATTCCTTCCACCGAGCGAGGGTATTCTCTCCAAAAGCGTTGATTATTCTGTTTGGGTCCGCCCGACCCTACAGTTTCAGAAACGAAAATGTTCTGGTTTTACTGGTACTCTCGTTAAAGAGCTTACGTTTTTAGGGAGGTTTATCGCGCCTCTTTTTGCCGGTTAGATCATAGCAGAAGCTTGTTGATTTGTTAACTTCGAGATATTGAATCTCTCAGCCCGGCGCGCCTTAGATGAGGGGTTGTCGTCTGGGGTCCCCCCAGACGTTTATACACCCCGTCCAACGTCTAAAGACGCTTGGTTTTACGGCGCCTTCCTATAATTTAACAAATTTAACCAATTTTCAGGAATCAATAAGTGCCTCAGCAGGGGAAACTCAACTGCAATGAGCTCATTCCTTTATTTTGAAAAAATCGGTTTCCGATTTGAGAAAGAATCTATTATGGTAAAAGGTAAGAATGTTCGATTTGTAAGAACAAGCAGCAATAATGATACAAGCCGTAGCTTCCCCAACGCAAGCACCGGAAAAAACAAAGGAAACACAGCGTACTGGGTATCCAGACTATAAGGTCATTGTGTTGAATGATGATGTGAATACTTTTCAACACGTAGCTAATTGCTTAATGAAGTATATTCCGGATATGACCGAGGATCGCGCTTGGCGTCTAACTGAGCAGGTTCATAACGAAGGACAGGCGATTGTTTGGGTCGGTCCCCAAGAAGCAGCAGAACTCTATCATCAGCAGTTGCGGCGCGAAGGCTTGACTATGGCTCCCTTGGAGAAAGCATAGGATGGGAGATTCTTCACAAGGACGATTGGTTTGGAATCATTCCACTCACATTGAGGGTTTGATTCCAATTTTGGAGCGGCTTATTACTTACCAGGGCATCTACACAGTCACCCCTGGTGTCATCAGTCGTGCCAGAGGAAATTGTCAACACTTAAAATTAAGAGTATCTGTGCCCATTCGGGGCGGTTATAAAGTGATCGCGCGTCATGGCAAGAGTGTGCAAGAAGTATTTATTATTACCGATTTAAGCCAACAGGAGTTAAAAAGCGCCCTTGACTCTTCGCAACGCTAGTTGATTTTTTCCCCGCCAGAGACGCTAGCTTCCCAAAGTTCACAATTTGTCTCTTTGTGCCTCCCTCTACCCAGCAATTTGGGGTCTATTCAGGGGGCTTATGGAAACCAACAATTAGGACAGTCTCATTGTCGGACATTAAGGAGCCATAACATTCGCTTAAGATGTTATTTTAGCTTCTAGCTGATCGCACACCAACCAGACTGGAGGGTGGAATGAAATTTTTCTCTATTTTAATCGGAAGCGCTGCCTCCGCTTTCATGCTGACCAGTGGAATGTCAGCAGTGGCTCAACAACCCATGCCTCAACAAAGAAACCCACAACAACAAGCTCCTTCTTCTTCTGAAAGTAATTCCAAAGTTCCTGAAGAAGAATTTCAACGGTTTGCCAAGGCTTTTCAAGCAGTCCAAAGTATCCAAAATCAATCCCGAGAAGACATTAAGCAGGCCATTAAGGATCAAGGATTAACTCTCAAGGAATACAAGCAATTCGTGCAGCAACAGCCGCAATCCAATAATGGTAACGCCAATTCCTCCAATTTTAGCCAACAAAAACAGCAGAAAATTCAACAAGCTCAAGCCCGCATTGAAGAAATCAGTAAAGAAACACAAGGCAAAATTAAGGACGCAATTGCCAAGGAAGGGTTCCAAATGAAGCGGTTTCAGGCAATTTGGAAAACCGTTAAAAACGATCGCAAACTGCAACAAAAACTTCTACAACAAATGCAGAATAATTAATTTTCGCGTTTTTTCTTTTTTGAAAAACTGATTGACCAACGGTCGTAGCAGGCGCCGGAATCAAATTCCGGCGTAATCTGCGACTGATATTGGTTTAAACCACGATAGAACTGGATTAGAAATTACAATTACCTGCGCGATCGCGCAACAGCATGGCGGTAGAATGACACTAAATTGGCGCCATCATGAATTTAACGCTCCAAACCACCTCTGATGGTTCTTACACCTTTTTTTCTTCTGAATTTCAAGAACCTTTTCATGCCTTACGAGGGGCAAGAGAAGAAGCCCAAGAAAAATTTATCATTCCCTGTGCTTTAGCGGAAAAAGCGCAACAGCAGTCTCATTTGAAACTCCTTGATATTTGTTATGGCTTAGGCTACAACACCGCCGCTGCCTTGGAAACTATCTGGAAATGGCATCCCCGCTGTCACGTCGATCTCATTGCGCTAGAATCAGATGAGAAAGTTCTCCAAGCTACCATCCGCCATCATCTTTTGAGGGAATGGTCATCTCCCCTTCCGGATTTGCTAACGACTTTAGCCCAACATTGTGATTGTCATGATTCTTATCTCAACGCCAAGTTATTAATCGGGGATGCGCGACAAACGATTCAACAAGTGATTCAACAAGGGTTTATTGCCGATGCCATTTTTCTAGATCCCTTTTCCCCGCCTCATTGTCCCCAACTGTGGAGTTTAGAATTTCTGGGCTTAGTTGCCCATTGTCTTCATCCTCAAGGAAAGCTGGCGACTTATTCCTGTGCCGCCGCTGTACGAAGCGCTTTTAGTTTAGCAGGACTTCACTATACTTCGACCATGGGAATGAATCGGCGTTCCACGGTTGCCAGCTGGGAAAAACTGTCCTTACCTTTATCTCCCCTAGAGAAAGAACATCAGCAAACCCGCGCTGCGATTCCCTACCGCGATCCTAGTTTACAAGATTCTGCGGAAATCATCCTTCAACGCCGTCAGCAAGAACAACTAAGCAGCAACTTAGAATCGACAAGTCAATGGCGGCGAAGATGGCAACAGAAACACCTTAATCAAGGTTCCTAAATTTGCTGATAAATTTATAGAAATTTTAGGCAGAAACAGCAGCGAATATGGCACAATTTGGACAATATTGTTTCCCTTATCCTAGTTTTAACTCATGACGCGATCGCGCAAGCCCAAAAATACAAAACAGAAAGCGGCTGTTGCTGCTTCCAGTGAAAAAACACTCGCTTTATCCTCCTTACACGAAGAAGTAGAAGCCCTGAAGCAAGATCAACAGTGGTTCTGCAAGCAAATCAAACGCAAACGTACCGAACTGAAAAACTTAGTTGAGCAACTGCAAGAAATTTCCAGAGACATGTTTCAGCGATGCAGTCCCATTTTTCAAGAAATGACGGAGCGCGATCGCGAAATTCATCGCTTATTTTCAGAAGTTTTTAGCAAACAAAAATTAGGAAAAAAAAGTAAAAGGAAAATTCAAAAAATCTACGATTCCTTACAGATGGATGGGATCATTAGTCCAAAAACTGATGAGGAACAAAGCGATTCATTTTCCGAATATTTTGATGAAGACTTCTCCCAAACGGAAAACCGCCATCAGGAAACACAGCAACACCAGGAACAAGAAGAAGTTAGCCAACCCACTGCTGAAAAAGCACCTAACCAGCGCAATATCAGAGAAACGTTTCTTCGTTTAGCCGCTCGCTTTCATCCCGATAAAGTGAGCGATAGCGAGACACAGCATCAATATACAGCCATCATGCAAGAAGTCAATGAGGCGTATCAACAAGGGGACTTTGCAAAACTGTTAGAAATTGAAAGACAGCAACATAGCGAAGAGATCATTGTTGGTTCCCAGGACAATGGAAGCAGTTTAGAAAAACAGCGTTCACAACTCATTCGGGAAAATGACGTTCTCAAACAGCAATACGAGGAAATTAAGCAAGAACTGCGTTATTTAAGAAGAACGCATGAAGGAACCATCGTTACCGATTACCGTCGAGCGGCCAAAGAAGGGATTGATCCCATTGCCGAAATGGTGGAACAAGCTCAGGCTCAGTTAGAAGTCCTCACAGAAATTCGCGACTTTGTGCAAGACTTTCGAGATAAAAAAATCACCGTTGAACAATTCCTTGCAGGACCGGATTCAGCTGCCAATTTGAATCTTGATGAAATGGAGGCCATTCTACAGGAAATGTTGGAACTGGAATTCCAACAATATAGCCAATAAAAGAATAAGGGCCGGCCCCCAGCATCAGTCACATTGACACTCTCTTCCCTAGAAGGAAAGAGATTCTCGCTTCCACGGGAGAAACTAGGCGACACGGAACCGAATCCTGACATCCCCCCCGCTTCTTTACCCTCAGCGAGCCTTGTTCGGGACTGCCCGTCCCTACTTGCTTCTATTATATCACGGAATCCCTAAAGGGATGGGCTTTAGACCCGTGATTTTCGGTAAGGAGAAGCGTTTCACTGGTACTAAATAGGGGGGCATTCCGACTAGCTAGGAAGATTGTTGCTAGCGTAGGTATCCAGCGTAAAACCAGGAGTTCGTTCCCTATAATCAACTTCTTGTCCCGTAAAGGATTGGGATAGTTGTTCAAACGATTCAGAGCGCCAATTTCGTTCGTGGATAGGTTTGCGTTGTTCTCCTCGAAAATAGGCTTGGGTTCCAATCAACGCAGCAGCGACCCAACCAATGATAAAGAATGCAATTAACCAGACCATCGTAAACACCTCCAATGTGTTTATTTTTATTAAGCTTTAATTTTATTATGTTAAAAATATTTACAAATTGCAACCCAATCAGCTTATTTATGGTAAATATCAACCTTTAGTCAGAGTAATTAATCCCATGAACGTATCTCTCAAGAATTGTCTAACCTTCACTGGAGTCCTTAGCATTGCCGCGCTTGGCGCAATCAGTTGTCCAAAACCGGCGATTAGCCAAATTAAACCCCAACCTTGGGGATCAGTTGGGGTAGAAGATAGCGAAATCAGCTATTCCATTGGCGTGCGTTGGTTTGACGTTGGGGTTGAACTGGGCGGTCGTGAAACCGGGGCAACCGGCGTTGATGTTCTTAAATTCGTCAGTTTTCCGGTGCTTTCTCCCTATATTGGCCTTGGTCTTTATGGGGATGCTGAATCTGACCTTGCTCTTTCTGGAGGCTTACAAATCCATCCTCCCGGCGATGTTTTTGTTGGCATAGGATACCATTCCCTGCGCGGCATTAACGGACAACTTGGCATCAAGTTCTAGACGCTATCCTAGAGGGAAAATAGCCCAATTGTAACGCCTTAGCGATGAGATATAACTATTTCCTCTTTGATACTGAAGACAGTGGACGCAAACCCTTTATTCTTCCTGGCGCGAAGCCTCACTACACCCCAGACCGTCCGGGAAATGTGCAGCATATTTTCCTTGACTTAGTCTTAGACCTTGCCAACCAATCCTTTCAAGGTAGCAGTACCATCACCCTCAAACCGATTCAGTCAGGATTAACCAATCTCACTCTTGATGCCCAAGACTTAACCATTGAAAGTGTCCAAATCAATCAAGTCAGTCAGCCCTTCCACTACGATGGAAAACAGTTACAAATTCAACTTCTGCAACCGACCACGCTAGACCCCATTGACTTGGTAATTCACTACCATGTCAATCAGCCGCAACGGGGACTCTATTTTATTCAACCCGACAAAGATAACCCTGAAAAACCGACACAAGCTTGGACACAAGGTGAAGATGAAGATTCTCGCTTCTGGTTTCCTTGCTTCGACTATCCAGGGCAGCTGGCGACATCAGAACTGCGGGTGGAAGTGCCCAAACCCTACTCTGCAGTATCCAACGGGGAATTAGCGGCAACAGAAGACAAAGGGGAAAGCACCGTTTATCACTGGCAACAAAACCAAGTCCATCCTACTTATTTAATGACCCTAGCAGTGGGCGATTTCGCCAAAATTGAAGACCGTTGGCATGATATTCCGGTGGAATATTATGTGGAAAAAGGCAGGGAAGAGGATGCCAAACGTACCATGGGCAAAACGCCGCAAATGATGGAATTTTTCTCCCAACAGTTTGGTTATCCCTATCCCTATCCCAAATACGCCCAAGTTGCTGTTGCCGACTTTATTTTCGGGGGCATGGAAAATACTTCCACGACTCTCCTGACAGACCGCTGCTTATTAGATGAACGGGCAATGTTAGACCAGCGGCGAGCGGAGAGTTTAGTGGCCCATGAACTGGCCCATCAGTGGTTTGGGGATTTATTGGTGATTCGACATTGGTCTCATGCTTGGCTTAAAGAAGGCATGGCATCTTATTCGGAAGTGCTTTGGACAGAACAAGAATATAGTAAAGATGACGCTGCCTATTACATCCTTAACGAAGGCAGAAATTATATCAGTGAAGACTCTTTCCGTTATCGGCGCCCCATTGTAACCAATATCTATCGTGAAGCCATTGAACTCTACGATCGTCATCTCTACGAAAAAGGATCTTGTGTTTATCACATGATTCGAGGGGAACTTGGGGAGGAAGGATTTACCCAAGCCCTGCAAACCTTTGTTCAAAATAATGCCCATTCTACAGTGGAAACGGTCGATTTACTCCGGGCCATTGAGGAATCCACCGGACGCAATCTTGCCCCGCTATTTGATCAATATGTGTTCCGAGGGGGACATCCCGACTTTAAAGTGAGTTATAACTGGGATGCTCAAAATCAGTTGGTAAAACTAACGGTCACCCAAACCCAAGGGAAAACTGACAAAGATGTGACCGAAAATCAGTTATTTGACTTAAACATTCCAGTGGGCTTTGGCTATGTTTCGGAACAGGAAGAAGTGTGTTTTGAAACGATGTCCCTACATATCCATGAAAAGGAACACACTTTTTATTTCCCCCTGCCCCAACAACCCCAGTTTATTAGTTTTGATATGGGGAATTATCATCTAAAAACCGTTACTTTAGAATACCCCACTCAGGAACTAAAAACCCAACTGAAATATGATCCTGATGTTACTTCCCGCATTTATGCTGCGGAAGCATTAGTCAAACAAGGCAGCTTAGATGTGGTTAATACTCTCTCTGAGGCGCTCAAAAATGACCCATTTTGGGGCGTGCGGGCAGAAGCAGCGAAACAATTAGGGAAACTTAAATTACAGCAAGCAGTTTCCGCTTTAATTGCTGGATTGCAGGATGAAAATACCAAGGTACGACGTGCAGTTTTAGAAGCATTGAGCAACTTCAAAACTGAAGAAAGTTACCAAGCTGTAAAACAAGTAGCCCAACAAGGGGACGCGAGTTATTATACCGAGGCAACTGCCCTGCGCATGCTAGGAAAAATGGCCACAGGAAACCTCAAGGAAAAAGAACAAGAGGTCATTGAATTATTCCAGGAGGGATTAGAAAATCGTTCCAGTTGGAATGAAGTGGTACGTGGCGGCATTATTGGCGGCTTATCCTACATGAAGACCTCGGAAACCGCAATGGGCATCATTTTACTTTATACCTATTCGAAAGTGCCACAACCGTTGCGCTTATCTGCCATTCGTGCTTTGGGGACTGTTTCCACAGGTCAAGAACAAGCCCAAGTGGAAACCATTATTGAACAATTGGATGCCCTTTCGGGAGAAAGTTTCTTCCTTACCCAAGTTTCGGTGGTAACGGCACTGAAACAAATGCATTCCCGACAAGCGATTTCTCTGTTACAGACACTAGCTCAACAAACTCCCGATGGGCGGGTTCGTCGTATGGCAGAAGAAGCAGTGAAAACAGTAGAGGAAAAATTAGGATCAGATAAAGCGGTGAAAGAACTACGGGAAGAGTTTGATAGTCTCAAACAGGAAAATCAAGAATTGAAAAGTCGCTTAGCCAAGTTGGAAGCCCAACAAACAGAAAACCAGTAAGGTTATATTTAGCACCTCCCCCGACCGATTCTAGGATTAATGCTTCCGGAGGCAAAACATTCTAGTGCGTCGGGGAATCTTGTCGGCAATGTGAAATTGATTGTGCGATACGGGGTTGCATTCGGTATGCTGTGCCGCTTTTCAGAATATTAGCTAAAAACTCTCTTAAGTGTTTTGGGCAATTGCTGGTAATTTAGGATTTTCTAGCTTAAAGGTTAACACTAAAAAAAAGAACTAAGATGTTTTTAATATTTGCAATATTTCAAAGAAATCAACTAAAATAGTTCTATCATTGCAAAAACTACGTAACTTTAACGAGGAAACCTATGGATCAAACTTCATCAATGGGGAGTCATGAAGAAATCTATGAAAAGATTGACAATCTTTTCCAGGAACCTCCTAAATATAAAGATTTAGTTAAAGCCGTCTCACAAGAATGTAAGCAACGCGGCTACACCCAAGAAGCCATAGAAGAAACGATCATCGATTATTTTTTCTATGGCGCTCACTATCGCCAATATCGGGAATAAACAGAGGTAGCTATATTTCAGCTGGGATATTTCAGCGTTTATTCATAAATCGACTCAACTTGTTTGCAAGTTGAGTCGAAAATTGTTATAGTTTAAGCTCTGTCTTTAAGCGTGTTTAGAGCTTGGGTTATCCCTGACTATTTGCTCCCACAGCTTGCTCTTGTTCAGGTTGAACTACTCTCAAGCTTGGAAAGAGGAAGTGATTTTCTTCGACATACTGGGCTCCAAAGAGCCCTTTTTCTGCCCAAAAATACCGATCAGTGGTATGCTCATTCCGTCTAACCACAACTAATGCGGGGGGAACAATTCCTTTGGCAGCAATATATTTTCTAGCTGCCGTTACTGGCTTATGTTCCCCACTTTCGATATTATATTGAGGCACTAAGGCAAGGATTTTTCGTCCTTCCTGGCGACGACGACTTTTACGTTTGCGTTTTCTTGCCAAGTCCATTACCTCCTCGTTTAACTGCTCAATGTAATAATAGTTACAAAATTCGTGCCAATTATAAGCTCAACTAACAAATTTTTCAAGTTTAGTGAACTGGGCGCTAGAATTGGCTAAATTATTTATCAAATCAGATTTATAGAGATAGGGAATTGGCAAATCTTGCAATATTAAACTGATTATTTGTAATAATTCTTAATATTAGGTTAATGTCAAAAATAAGAAGGATTTCCCTGTAGAAAGTGCCAAATCCGCTTTTCGTAGGCTTTTCCGGCAACAGCCGCTACATCGTTATGACCAGCGTTTTCAACAAACCAGAGTTCTTTACGCCCTGACGCCGCTTGGTAGAGTGTTTGACTCATTTCAGCCGGTACAATGGGGTCATCGGTGCCATGAATAAACAAGATTGGCATATCAAGAGAGCGAAGTTTTTTGAGGGAGTTAAACCGTTGGGTTAGCAGCCAGTTGATAGGAAGCCAACTGTAGCTTCCTCGATCGCGCGCCATATCGATAATAGAAGTAAAAGACCCTTCGATTGCCAATCCAGGAATTTGCGGTTGGCGAGTGGCTAACTCCAGCGCGATCGCGCCCCCCAAAGAATGACCGAATACATACAGCTGTTCCGGGGGAATCTCCCGTTGATTCACTAAATATTGCCAAGCGGTTTCGGCATCCTCATACATGCGGCTTTCACTGGGAAACCGGCCTTCACTCCACCCATAACCGCGATAGTCCATTAGAAACACGGAAAATCCGATCGCGTAATACCGCTGAACCCGAGGCAAATTAGCGCCCACATTTCCGCCATTTCCGTGCAAATAGAGGAGTACCGGTGCTTCTGGGGAAGGAGAAGGAATCCACCAGCCATGAATGGTTTCTTCTCGCGGCATGGGGATAAACACTGACTCATAAGGTAAGCCGTAATCCGCCGGTGTTGCCTCAATGGTCTGACAGGGAATAAAAATCAGTCGTCTTTGGACAAAAATGAGCGTTAAACAAGCGAGGAAATAGGCGACCGCGCCAATCTCCACCCCATAAATTACATACTTGAACCAAGGAACCATAAATCCCTAACCAAGCGACGGTTTCTGCTGATGCCAATCGGTTGCTTGTTCATAAGCATAAGCCGTTTGCAGCAATTGATCTTCTCGTAATACATTAGCAATCAACTGCATGCCGATGGGTAAGCCCTGAGAATCAAATCCGCAAGGAATGTTTAAAGCCGGCAACCCAGCTAAACTTACTGGAACCGTCGTTAAGTCGGACAAATACATGCTTAAGGGATCATCGGTTTTTTCCCCAGCTTGAAACGCAGTAGTGGGAGAAGTGGGGCAAACTAACAAATCAACACTTTCAAACGCTTTTTCAAAATCCTGCTTAATCAGGGTTCTTACTTTTTGCGCTTTCAAGTAATAAGCATCATAATAGCCTGCCGAGAGCGTATAAGTTCCCACCATAATCCGTCGTTTGACTTCTTCGCCAAAGCCTTCTGCCCGAGTTTTGCGATACATGGAGAGTAAATTGTCAGCCTCCTCGCTGCGTTTGCCATAACGTACAGCATCATAACGGGCTAAATTGGAAGATGCTTCCGAAGGGGCAATAATGTAATAGGCAGGCAAACCATAACGAAACCGCGGACAAGAAATTTCCACGACCTCAGCGCCAATGGCTTCCAACTGTTTAATCGCATCCTGGACAGTCGTTTTCACTTCCTCGGAGAGTCCTTCCCCAAAGGTTTCCGTGATAACCCCAATTTTCAGTTTGGGATTGTTCGGAAGTTCTGGGGTTAAATATTGCGTATAATCGGGAATCTCCAGGTTAAGGCTTGTGCTATCTGCCGGATCATGCCCCGCGATCGCGCTTAGTAACGCGGCGGTATCTTCCACAGTGCGCCCAAAGGGGCCGATTTGATCCAACGAAGAGGCAAATGCCACTAATCCAAAGCGGGAAACGAGACCGTAAGTGGGCTTTAGTCCCACTACCCCGCAAAAGGAAGCCGGTTGGCGAATGGAACCGCCTGTGTCGGAACCTAGAGCAACTGCACATTCTTCTGCCGCCACTGCCGCAGCGGATCCACCGGAAGAACCGCCAGGGACTCTCGATAAATCCCAAGGATTACTGGTGAGCATATAAGCGGAATTTTCCGTAGAACTCCCCATGGCAAACTCATCGAGATTGGTTTTCCCCACTAATACCGAGCCCGCTTCCTTCAGTTTGCGAGTGACCGTGGATTCGTAAGGCGGGACAAAATTTTCCAAAATACGAGAGCCGCAAGTAGTAGGGACTCCCGACATACACATATTATCCTTAACGGCAATGGGGATGCCCTCTAGCAACCCAATTGACTCTCCGGCAGCGATTTTCTCATCAACTTTTTGCGCCGCGGCTTGGGCTTGTTCCTGCATCAGGTGGAGAAAACTATGCACCTTGGGTTCCACAGCTTCAATGCGAGCCAAGGTTTCCTGTGTCATTTCTTGGGCAGAGCGTTCCTTATTAACCAATTGTTGATGCAGCTGCTGGATTGATGCCATACTACTCCTCAAACTATAGACCGAAAAACCTCCCAAGATTATATCAACCACTGAGCAGAGACAATCAGGAAACTATCCTTGCCCATTGCAGGTAATAATTGGGGAAATGCTATAACCGAAAGCGAATCACCAATCCACTAGTCGGAGAAACATCAAATTATGGAAGCAGAAGCAGTCGAAGTTGCAGAACTGCCTAATATCCTAATTATTGGTTTATTTTTAATGTTTGGGGGCCGCGCTTATGCCATTGCGCGTTATCTTCGTCTCCCTCGGGTTACGCTGCTGGTGATTTCGGGAATTCTCATTGGTCCTTCCGGTTTCAATCTGGTTCCAGATGAAATTGTCGGACTGTTCCCAATTATGTCCTACATTGCCCTGTCAATGATTGCGTTTCGCTTAGGGGAGACCTTCATTAAGTTTGATTTGCTCAAAACCGGTCCGACAATCTTCGCAATCTCGTTGGGAAAAACCATTGTTGCCGCAACACTGGTGTTTACCGTCGCTTATTTTATTCAAGATGATATTGTCTTAGCCCTGCTATTAGCGGGATTAGCCCCTGCTTCAGCACCGGCGGCGACTCTTGATGTTATTAGCGAAACCAATTCCAAAGGGCCTCTGACCGATACCATTATTCGCGTCCTAGCAGTGGATAATGTTTTAGGCATCACCTTGTTAAGTATCTTGTTCGTCGTAGCAGAAGTCATTACTGGTGCGGGCAATCCCACCGAAGAAGTCATTTCAGGAGTATGGGAAATTGGCGGTGCTTTTGTTCTCGGCTTAGGCATTGGTTGGCCCATGTCCCGCTTAGCAGGACAGCTGAAAAAAGGCAAACCCAGTCTTTTAGAAATTACCGGTTTCGTACTTCTCTGTACCGGCTTAGCGTATCAATTGCAAATTTCTTATCTGTTGGCTTGTATTGTGTTAGGGGCCACCGTTGCGAAAAACCGCGCTCAACCCAAGAAAAATATCTTTGGCACCATTGAAGAAGTCAGTGAGCCTTTTTTGGTCATTTTCTTCTTGCTAGCCGGTTGTGAACTTGATTTATCGGCTCTTGCAAGTCTCGGTGTCATTGGCGTGCTATATGTCATTGCACGCTGTCTTGGCTTTGTTATCGGCGGCGGTATTGCATCGCGATTGGTGAATGCGGAACCAGTGGTGCAGCAGAATATTGGTTGGAGTTTATTTCCCCAAGCGGGGGTTGCTTTAGGGTTAGCGGTATTGACCCTGCAGCATTTTCCCGGTCTAGGTCAATTTTTAGTATCGATTGTTGTCAGTACAACCGTTGTGTTTGAATTATTTGGCCCCACTGTCACCCAATGGCGTTTATTTAAAGCCAAAGAAGCCGCAGAAGCCACAGAAACCAGTTCTTCCGATGACTTGCCATTTGTTCAACAGAGCAAATAAAATCAGCATTCTATAAATGCCAAGGTCAATCTTGGTCAGTTTTGTGATTAGACTGGAACAGAAACAATTTATGATCGGGAGTCGTTGCAATGGGAATTCAATTAACGACAGGACAGCGCTTTTCTTTGAAGAAACAAGCCCCTGGCTTGAATGTTTTACTTTGCGGTTTAGGTTGGGAATTAATGCCCCAAAAAGGGTGGAAAAAATTATTTAAGTCCGATTTTGATTTAGATATTTCCGCCTTTTGTTTGAATGAAGAAGGAAAATTGCAAAAAGGCAACGATGTTGTCTATTATGGCAATTTGACCCATCCCTCAGGAGCAATCAGTCATTTAGGCGATAATCTAACTGGAGAACAGACCACACTGAATGCTACAGAAAAACACGAGGAAGAAGAAGAAAGTAACGATAAAGAACAAATTCTAGTAACACTGTCGCAAGTGCCCCAACGCATTCAAAAGTTGTTAATTGTTGCCAATATTTACGAATCCGGTCCGCGGCGGCAAAACCTGGGACAAGTGGAAAATGCTTATGTCCGATTAGTAGATTTAGAACATGAAGAAGAAATTGCTCGTTATGACTTGTCTCATGACGACTTTAAGGATGAAACAGGTTTGATTTTAGCTGAAATTTATCGCCAACAAGATAATAGCCAATGGCAAGTGGAAATTCTAGGAAAAGGTGTTAGAGTAGGGAGTTTACAAGAAATCGCTGAACAATATTCTTAAAGTTCATCGGAAGTAGGGAGTAACTGCGGTTCTCCCTTACTTTTATGTTTTCGGCAAGAGAAGTTGATTAATCGGAAGAAAAAACTCGGTCGCACAGGAATAACGTTCCTGCCATAATACACAAGGGAATTGTTAACAAATTTAATAAGGGCACACTAATTAAAACTAAACACAATAAACTAAATGTCCCGCTAGCCGGTAAATTGCGATAAATGGTTTGTAATTTCTCCCGAAAAGACAAACGGCGACGTTCTAGGGTACTATCAAAACAGTCTAAGCAAACTAAGGTGGCAGTCAGGGCTATGCTGCCAATGGTCGTGATGACACTGCCAACGCCGGGAATAAATCCGATTAAAAACAGGAGTGTTCCCACAGCAAGGGCGAGTAAAATCTTTTTCAACTCAAATAGCAACGCTCGCCCAATATCTTTCAGGATTCCCACCTCAATAACTGTAACGTCGCCTAAGCGCAGTTTTTCCACTTGTTCTGACAGTTGGCCATACCAGGGGGAACCAATAACACTGCCGAACTGGAGGAGAAAAAAGCCAATAATGACTAATAAGGCAATGGTTAAAAGAACCCGCAATAACCAACCCAAAAAGAGGATAATATATTTCAGGAAACTCAACCAGTTTGGTAAATCGGCAATGAGTTGATCGAGACTTTGCGAAAGTTGTCCCGTTAGGCTTTCTACTCCTTGTAATCCCCAATATAAAGAACTCCCGTAGAGAATTCCCCCAAGCACCAAGTTGATGAGAATCGGGATGATCAAATATCGCCATAACCCCGGTTTTTTTAGGAGAAGCGCGATCGCGCGCAGGGGGTAAGTAGCGCCAGTTATTAAACCAAACCCGCTTAATAGATTTAACATATGCTCTGTCCAACAAAAATGACGCTGTTGTCAGCTACAATAACAGCATTTTAAGCTCCTTCCCATTGCCGAATCTATCTAGATTTGTTACTATTATTTTTTGGGTATTATTTTGCCAGCGTAGCTCAGCGGTAGAGCAACTCACTTGTAATGAGTAGGTCAGGGGTTCGAGTCCCCTCGCTGGCTTAATTGGTCATGTGCGA
>PXPI01000013.1:20999-40753 GCA_003021905.1 Cyanobacteria bacterium SW_9_44_58
CGAGGAGTAGGGAATCGGTATCAAGTCCAACCATCTCAGGATGTGAGACGACAGCGATACCCACAGTCAAAGCGTTGATTACGTGAAACTGAAGCTGGGCAACATTGCCTTCAATATCAATAAAAAAGAGATATTCTCCCAACGACCGTTTGGTGAGTCGCGACTCAATGCGGGTTAAATTAATTTCTCGTTAGCTTGCTTTATCCGTCGTTTGCTTCCTTACTAATATTGCCAGTAGTCAATTTGTTAGGCAATGTAGAAGCAAGTTAAGTAATGCCCAAATTAACCGTCAAATCCCTTAATCAGCAATTGAAGGGTGCCCTTTGTCGCGTTCGGGTAGAGCAGATTAATAATAAACTCTACCTCCGGGGCACCTTGCCGCCAAAACCCGGCAAGGGAACTAACTGGTATCAACAGCGCATTCCCTTAGGGTGCAACGCCACCTCAGTCGGCCTGAAACGGGCCCGGACATTAGCCTTTGCCGCCAGCGCCAACCTCGACCAAAACCGCTTTGACTGGGCCGATTGGGTCAATGAACCCTCGCCGGAACGGTCGGTTGCCGACGCCGTGCAAGCCTTTGAACGGGCCTACTTTGAACGCCGGCAACGCACCGGTACTACTGAAAAAACTTTTCGCCACCACTATATGACCCACTTCCACAGGCTCCCCCAGAATAAACCGGTTACTCGAGACTTGCTCATTCGTACCCTGACAGAACAAACGGAACCTGATAGCCACGCCCGCAAAGGTGCCTACATTGCCTACCGAGCTCTGTATAAAACCATATTTGGGAAAGAAATGGGCCGGACAGACCTGAAAGGCGCCCCGAAATCAGAAGCCGTTGACTCCAAAGATTTGCCCTCAGATAAGCACATTGAAGAAATGAAAAAACAACTGGAAGACAACCCCGATATGGTCGCCTGCTACTGTCTCATAGCTATCTATGGGCTTCGACCTTCGGAATGCTTCTGGGTCGACGCCGATTCCCTTTTAGATCCCGACGGCATCATTCGGGTCTTAACCCACAAGGCCAAACACCCCTACTGGCGTCTGGTCTACCCCTCCCGCACCGATTGGGTGCAGGATTGGGACATTGCCAATTTGACGCTACCAAAATCGAGTTCGAACAACAATAAAGACCGGGGCATGCGGGTCAACAAATTCTTCAAACGGCGTTCAATCGACTTCAACCCCTATATGCTTCGGCACGCTTACGCCGCCCGGCTGGCCAAGAAAAACGTCGACTCCGCAATCGCTGCCCGGTGGATGGGCCACAGCAACTACATCCACACCCGCATCTACCACAAGTTTCTCGACCGAGAACAGTTCGACCGGGTATTTGAACAGTATGTTAAAATGTCCCCTGACGCAGATTGACCGGCAACCGGCAAAGTAGATTCTCTAGGGTGGAATCGACGCTAGACAATTCACTATGCCTAGAACACCAGAAGGCGCCAAAGCTTGCTACGCCGTATCTGCTGACTTCACCCTAGAACTGCCCTGCTACAATCAACGCCTTATTAATCCTCAAGGGGCAGATCAAGACGAACGTTTCATTAGACAGGCCCTACAACGCCTTAAAGAATTGGCAGAACAAAGCCTAAAAGAACTGGACGAAGGTAAGCCCATTACCCTGGGGTTGGAAATCTACGACGCCGATTTATACGTCCCTTAAGACCGAGCTACCATTTGTTCAACAGGGGAATTTCCCTCAGTAAACGAAAACTCGTCGGCAGAAGCAGTCGCTAACTCCACAGCCTCCTGGCTCTCTTCTACTTCGACATTGACTTCCTTGTTGCCATTATCCTTCTTGGTTACCTTGGTATTGCCCGCCTTGCGATAATTCCGAGACTCGGTGTCAGTAGAAGCAATCGGCCCCTCCAACCACTGATCAAGCACTTGCGAATAGGCCGGTTCGACAGAATGGGGAATGTCTGGAGAAGCCTGAGCCAACTCGATTTGCAGCTTGGCTTTCTCTTCTTCCTTCTTGATTTCTTCCTCCACCTGCTTATTCTGCTCCTCAGTCGCCTTGTTCTTGCGATTCCCCTCAGGGTCGGGCGCGATTGCCACATCCGCCGAGTCAAACTGCAACTGTTTGTCTTGGTTAGCCTCTTGGGCTTCAATCGTCTTGCTCAGCTCCTGAGAATCCGAGAATTCGACTTTCGAAGCATCAATACTGGACTTTTCAGGAGACTTCAAATACGCCTGAAACGGTTGCTCAGTCTTCTTAGGCTCGGGCAGATTGCTGACATCGTAACCCTTCCCTTTCAGCGTCCGACGCAGTATTCTAAGAGCGACTTGACGCTGAGCCTTGCGTTTTGATTCCTCCCCTTTCGCACCGGCCAAAGTATTGACTAACGGCGAGTCGGCAGCACCTAGCTCAATGATACTTCCTTCGTTTCTGGTAACGTAAAAGTCTGACGTATTCTTGGGGAACATGGAAAACAAACTGCCCAAGTTGCGATCAGCTTGGGTACGTTCCGTACCGGTGATAATTCCCGGACGGCGGCCTCCTTGTTCTTCGTTTCCAACAGCGTTGAAATGTAGGCCGTAGTACTCAATACCCTGTCGTTCATAGGCTGCTGCCGATGTAAACGATTTGCCAGAGGAGGTCTGTTTGTCTACTTTCGACTCTCCGACGTTCTTCTCATTGCCGGAAGCAATACGGACAGCGCTGCCGTAGCCGTACTCGTCAGCGAGGCGGTTTATTTCCTTGACCAGATCAGGCGTTACGTCTTCTTCCCGTTTGCCAGTAGCCGGGTTAACTGCCCCCGTATCTCTATCACTACTATGGCCAACGACGAATACGACCTGGCCTTTGTCGGCACTGACTTGCCTGTCACTGGATTGCCTATCAGAAGCTTGGGCCTCCTTAGGAGGTTCAGAGCCAAATAGTCTGGCTTCGGCTTTACGCCGTTTGACCAGTCCCTCCAACTCACGGCCGCCAGCGTGAGTCCACTTTTTAAACTCTTTCTGAGCACCTTCATAGTTGCCTCTATTTAATTTCTCTAGAAGTGTCGACCGAGAAAGCGCTCCAATGCCCACATTGTATGTAAAGCTGACCAATGCGTCGAACTGGCTTTGACTCAGTGGCACATCGACTTTTTTAGCCACCGCTTCTTCAAACCTTTGCAAATCCCGTTTAAGAAGTTCTTTAGCTCGGGATCGGCTAATGCTCATTCCAGGCTTGGCTGTATCGGTATGGCCGTAGCCAACGGTCCAGACACCAGCGCTATCTTGATAGGAATTGAGACGAAGACCTTCAAAGTTCTTTAGAGTAGAAAGGCCTTTTTTGCTAACGTCGGGATCCTCTCCCAAATCGATTCTGCCTTTACCTTCGACACTTCCCGTGCTCACGACCTTTTTGCCTGACAAACTTGCAATTATTTCGCGATCACTGGGAGCGACATCCTGCCACTGGCCATCTTGACGCTTTTGCACTTCGATGTGAAAGTGGTCGCCGGTACTGTGACCAGTACTACCTTGCACGCCAAGTGCCTTGCCACCGCTAACAGTTTGCCCCCGCTCAACATTGATGCTACGGAGATGGCCAGCCATAATTCGACGGCCTGTTGGTTTCCCTTTCTCGTTCAACTGCTTAACATAAACGGCGTTGCCGTAGCCGGAGACACGATCGGCAACTTGAACGCGACCGCGTTCATACGGATTATAAAACTTGCTACCTTTGGGGGCAACAACATCTAACCCTTCATGCTGTTCCGGCCGTCCTGTCATAGGGTCGGCGCGTCGGCCGTAACCGGAAGTAACCGTGGCATCAACACCAGCTTCATTCAGTTGTTGTTGGTAGAAAGGCTCATTGAGAGAAGAGACTTTAGCCTCTCGGCCAGTAGGCCGCTCGCCTGTCACGGAAGGATTAACCCAATTCTCTATGGCCTGACCGGTTTGTTTAATAGTTTTACCAAGCCGGCGGCCTGCTTTAGAAGTACTTCCGACGCCTGCAGACACCGTAGATGAAACAAGGTCGGCAACTTTGGAAACTCCAGAAACCGTTGCCTGGGCTGCCGCTTTAGTGGCTTGCCAGACATTGCCGATCATACCACCCAATGTCGAGAAGAAGCCTCCTTCAGAAGCAATTTGACGATCAGCTTCGACACCACCGCCGACTGCTAAAGAGAAACCTTCTGTAAAGGACGCTGTGACGCTCTCAGCAAACTCCCGAATCGAGGGTCGAGACTGGTCCTGCCGTTGGCGTATGCTAGCAACATCCTCATGCGCCATTTGCCGATCATAGTAGGAACCGGCAGCCTCGCCACCGAACTTGGAGCCAAAGTAGGAACCGATCGCGCCGACAGCAAGGCCAGCTCCCAAAGCAAGGCCGCCAATGGCCAGAGCGGGCAAAGCTAAGGCAATAGCAACGCCAACGGCAATAGCAGTGGCGATACCACCTGCAGCAAATCCGCCAACCGCACCACCAATGGTAGCTCCGCCTTTAACGGCCCGTTTACGATTCTGTTCCTGAACGCCCTGTTGGACTTCGTAAGCCCCGTAGGCAGCAAACCCGAGTTCGGCAATATCCCCAACCGTTCCCAGGGCATTGAGACCTTTCATAACACCGGGCATTCCAATGTTGCCAATTGCCTTCCGTCCTTTTTGCATTACTTGCTTGCCTTGGGCGCGAGCTCGCTTGGCAACGTTCTGCCCGCCTCGGCTTAACATCCGGCCCGCCTTATTCAAAATCGAATCGTCGGAACCAATGTCGTCAACCCAGTCGGGAAAGGGAGAAAACATGGCGTTGAGCCGGCGTCCACCCCGCTTTCTTCTACTACTGCCTTGATTGCCATTCTCCAATCCGGGACGATAACGACCGGCGTTTTCCTGAACAATTTCGGGCACAAAGTACATTGTGTTAGACCCGAGAAACTGATCGACATTTGGAGCTTGAAAGCCATGTTCGGCCAGATTGAACGTAAAGGAAAACTCGCCGCCAGAAGCATTCCCTTTAGCTTGTCGGATCGCTTCGTCTAGACCGACTTCACTAGACTGGTATCTCGGACCGGGCGACTCGGCTTCAATCGTACTGCCGAAAGCCTCAAACTCGCCGCCTTGATTTTGGATGGGGTCCCCAAGTGACAGCCTACCTTCAGACTTCAGTTGATTGTAAATAGATTCTACGGCGTTAGGGCCCTTGGCGTAAAAATAACGGAACATAGATATTGCCTTTCCTTTGTTATCTCTCATGTTCTCGCCAATAGCCAAGAATCCTCCGTTTTGGAACTGTTTGGCAAAAGCCAAGGGTTCCTGATTAGGTGCATTGAAACGACTTCTAAGGTTTCCGTAACCAACACTTTCCCTGAGGAGTTTAGAAATCACATCATTAGCTTCTGGGACGCCTTTATAGGGCATATCATTAAAGGTCTCAAACCCTGCCAGTTCAATATCTCCTTTAGGTCCATATTTATATTTAGAGGGAGATATCCATTCAGTAACCGTTAACGATTCAGTCTGATTATTGCTAACACGGCTGGTAATTCGACTGTCGTCGACTGAAGCCGACCGCTTTGCCGGACCTCTTGGTTGAGGGAAAGATGTAGGTCTTGGGTCAGCAGAGATACTGCTATCGGATGCCCCCGTTCTAGGAGGTTTAGGTTCAGGAGTAGCTGAAATGTTGCTATCGGAAAGATCCCGCCTACGGGATGCAATCTGGTTCTTGACCAGCTCTTCAAGCATTCCACGCGGAACATTTGATCCGGATGATAAGGATAACCGAGTTTGATTAGAACCGATAGAGTTCTTGGAACCGGCAGGCCGGTCGCCTCTAAATCCGCTTTGGCCGCTATCTGTTGTAATACTAGTATCACTAGACTCGGTAGGGGCGGAGAATTGGCTCTTATCAGAAGCAATATTGGCATCGTCGGAGCGAGTAGAAGTGGCAGAACGTCGACTATCTTCAGCAAACGCCGATTCGCTCTCAGTGGCCTGGATTTTGCTATCATTGGCCGACTTAGGTTTTTCAGGAGACTTATCCACAGAAGCTTCAACCGGACTTGCAACACGCCGTTGCGCTTTTCCAGAAGAACTTCGGCTTAGACGGTCAGCTTCTTGTTGACGCATTCTATCCACCGCCCGTTGTTCAGCTTGACGGGCAGTGGGAAGACTTCGGCGAGTTGCGTCGGCTGTCCCACCACTGCTAAGACCAGGTGGTTCCGGGGACGGAGACCGGCGACTACCACTGCTTCCTTCATCCCCAGCCTGAGAATGGTCGGACTGAGTTCCTTGCCTGTTGCGGTCCCGAAACAGCTTGTAAGCGGTGGAAAGGATGGGAACGGCCGCGACAGACTTAGCAATTGTGCCGGCCCACCATTCTTGACCCTGACGGTCTTCGCCATGATAGACGTCGGCGCCGCGCTGTTTCCCATATTCGGCTCCAACAATGCCACCAGCAATACCACCGACAATGGAAATGCCAAGCGCCGGTAGCAAGGATAAACCGCCAGTAAAAGGAGCACTGGCAATGGCAAGGGCCCCAACACCGCTAATGGTAGAGCCGATGTTGCCGTAATATTCGGCATAGGCCTGCTCGTAACGAGCTTGGTAATCACGACCCTTCTGCAGGTCTTCAATCTTACGGTAACTTCGGTTGATAAAATAGGCGTCCAGGGCAAAACTGGCTACGTCGGGTGCTAAAGAACGCATAACGCCAGGCACCCTTCTACCGACTTGGCTGATGGCGCTAGAGGTTTGAGAAGCTCGGTGGGAAACAGCACGACCGATTTGGCCTAGCTTTCCTTCAGCCTGAGGCGGGCCTTTATACTGCGCGGTTCGGGAACGGTCAATGAAGTCTCTGCCCTGCTTCAAAAGATCCCCTAGGCTGTCCGAGAACGACCGTGTGTCTTGTCCGTCTATTGGTTGGGCAGAAAACGTGTTATTAGGAGAAATGACCTCGCCGTAAAGAGCGCTGACGTTAGACGTTTGCGAGTAGGGAAACTCAGGGGATATGGGAAGGGATCGACTATATCGATCTTTAACAGATTTGAATAAACCTTTTCGGTAGCGGGTTGCGTCTTCCGCACTAACTGGAATTTCATTAGGAGAAACGGCACGGCCTCCCGGCATGCGTCGGGAAATAGCTTGTCGAACCGATAATGGCGGTAGCATAGAGGCTTGACCGGCAACGACTCGCAATGTCTGCTCAAGCGATCCCATGGCGTTTCGGAAACCAGTTTTAGGGTTGGGAAATGCAAGGCGAGAGCCTTGAAACAGAGAGTAAGCGCCAGCGGCTGTAGAAGTAATGCTTCCGCCGGTAGTAGCAAGGTCAACTGCCGACAGAATGCCAGCGCCAATCTCTCCGACAAGCGGGTTGGAAACCATGCCGCCGGCAATAGTTACTCCCATAGCTGCCAGCCGCCCACCAAGATTAAGGGAAGAGAAGAAAGCGTAAGCCCCAGCTCGAAGAGTTGCCCCAGGAACGGAACGGCCTAACCCACCTAACCCTTTAGAAATTGTCTCAGCGCCTAGTCTTGTTAGGAATACGCCGGCACTCAACAGACCTCGGAGGCCACTACCAAAGAGACGGCTGGTGGCACGGCCTTGCCGAACGCGGCTGTCGCTGAAGGCGGCTTGAAGGAACTCTGGATCTTGGAGTCCACCAACCAAAGGAGGAAGGTTACCTTGTCTAGCCTGGATAAAGTTGGCCTTGCGGAGCTGGTAGAGGCCAGCTTGAGGGCTTCTCCGGAGTATTGGGGCCCGTTTGCCAAAGGCTCGGCCGATCTTGGCAAAGATGGGTGGAGTGGCAATGCCGTCGAATTGATTGGCTCCCCAACTCCTAGCGTTGCGACGAGCTCTTTGGGTTTTATCTCGAAGGGCACCTTTGACTATGGCAGCCGTTGTAGGGACGACGTCGCGAACTGAGGAAGCATTACGCAGAATTTGACGAATGCGTTTGGGAACCTCTTTAGTAACATCACTTCCCCAATCGGCCTGGGGTGCCTTAACAGGGCCAACACGAGACGGTTGGATATCAAGGGTACCGCCGAGATTTTTGATGTCCTGGATAGCCTTTTCTCGGTAACGGGTATTGTAGTAGACAACCCCACGATAACTAGCTTTTCGGTAGGAATTATCGGCTTCTTGAAGAAGTGGTCGGACAACGCTCTTGCCAATACCGGCCTTAATATCCTGGAGCGCCGAGACAAAGAACAGTCCCCTATCGCGAGCGGCAGAAATAGACTGGGCACGAGCTGCTATAGAAGACGCAACGGGGCTTCGCCAGCTGGTCTTGTCCACCTCATTCATGCGGTAAACATAGCCTTGGGCATAAAGGTCGCTTCGGCGTTGGCGACGCTCTAACGCCAGTTGCAACGTTTGGGAGATCTGGTAGTTAGCACGGAAGGAAAACTCGTCCAAGACGCGTTTGCCGCCGCCATATCTGACCGCCTTGCGAGCTTTTCCAAGTTTGGTGGTCTTTTGCCCATAAAGACCGGAGTGAATGACGTCGACGGGACGTCCATATTGAGAGGAACGTCGACGACGGCGACGGGCAATCCGTTGCCACTCCGCTTCCACAGACCCATAAAAGTGGCGCTGATAGCCGTAGGCAGTTTGTTTGCGCTCTGACTGCATGCCAGTACGCAGTACCGTAGAACGAGGCAATACAACACCACCAAGCAGGGATAAGAACTGATTGTCGGTTTGTCTTAAGGCCCGGGCGCCACGTCGAATCAAGGGGCCAGTGACATCCTTGAACAAGTTAAAGTCTTCGACACCGGGCAAGACGTTGAGCGCTTCGGCAAACCAGTTAACCCCCGTACCGATTGCCTTGGGAATGGCAGAAAGGTTCTCACTAAAGAAGTTATAAGCCTTAGATTCTGCCGTTTGTAGGGCCTCACTATGCTGACTTAGGGAGGAGTAAGCGGCAGTTGTACCGGCGGCAATGAGACCAGCTGTTCCTAGTCCCATACGACCCGAGAACCCTTTAACTAGAAACGACTGCATGCCCAGAATTCCAGCTTCGCCCCAGAACAACTTAGAAGACTGTCTAGCTTGAATCGGGTCACCAGATGCAGTAGCGTCGGCGTAGAGCGAAGCGCCTTCAATCACCCCGTAGCCCTCTTGGATCATACTAGCCTTACCGAAGAGGTCGACTGCGCCACCGATAGCTCGGGGAATATCTCGAGCCCCCAGCTCTGCCTTGGGTTCTGGCGTCATGGCCTGTTGCCGACGGTACCTTACCTGTCGTGCCCGTTCACCGACGGCCCGCGCCTCATCAAAATCTTCCACGGGCCCAGGCTCGGGTTTGTCGCTGGGAATCAGTTGAGCCGTGCGGTCCAACCGGCTCGCAATGTCCAACTTAACCCGCTGCATGGCCATCTCTGGCGTAACCCCTTCCTTGCTGGCCTGTTCTAGGGTCTGTTGGATCTGAGCCGTGAAATCACCACCAGCATCACTGTGTCGGAAGATGCTTTTGACCCAATCGTAGACCTGGTCACGGGTTGCCTCGCGCCCAGAAAGGCCGGTTAACGCCGTAAAAAGCTTAACAGACTGAGTGGAAGAGATATCAATAGTCTCTTCTAAAATTTCTGAGATGCGGCGACTGACGCGTTGCTCATAGCCTTCTCCAGAATCCAAAACGCCTCGAATCTGCCGGGACATCTCGTCGCTGGAAATAGCACCTTTATCATACGACTCAAATATTTCCCGCACCTGTGACATATAGGGCTTACCGAGGTCGGCGGCTTCGGATCCTGTAAAGGCAGCACCGCGAATTTCCTGAGCCAGTGTGGGAATAAGACGACCTTTGTAAAGCGCTTCAAACCGCTCTGCGACATGGCGGCCATAGTCGCCAACAGGCGATTGGTTGCTTAAGCCGGGAATTCGTCGAAGCTCGTCTTCCCGATGCTGAATGAAGACACTACCCTGGGAGCGGTTCGTGTCAAAATGGTATTTAACCTGCTGGAGATTATTGACGTTAATGGATTCGACCCGTTGGGCAATGGTTTCTATTTGACGTTGCACGCCTTCTGCCAGGTTACGTTCCTGAACCGAAGCGAGGGTAGCAGCAAATCGACCAACAGTCATCGCGCCTGCATAGCCAACAGCACCCAGAGTCAAAGCACCAAACCCAATCTTGGCGAAGTCGAATGCGTTAGACTGTAAGTTCACAGCCTCTTGAGATTCGTCGCTGTGAAGGAACTCGGAGCCGGGAATAAATTTGGTGGCACCGGAGGCACCGCCAACGGTCATTGCCCATTGCGAAAGGCTCTGGAATATTCCCTCGACCTGAGTATAGTAACCGCTACGGCGGTTGTCGATGAGACTTTGCTTAAGTTCTTGAGCGAAGTTACCCGTGTCGAAGGGAATTGTTTCTCCGCCTATGGTCAGACTCCGGTAATCGAAGTTGGAGAAGAACCGACTGAACAGCGCCTTAGAATCTAATCGAGCATCTTTGGTCTTGCCAAGGCCGGCTCGGTTGAGATAAAGACTGTGTTCCAACGCTAGAGTACTCGGTCGCTTTCGAGAGAGATTTTGGGCATAGAACTCTCGAACGGCCAAAGCCTGAGACATAGCAAAGCTGGAAGTCTGAGCCAACTCGCTAGACTTAGTGGCGGTGTAGTCCATGCGGGAAGGCCGAGGCGAGAGAGATCGTAGGGTGTTAACCAATTCTTGAGGCGAGACTTTCCCTTCACCAGCCCCTGCAATTATCCTCTTCAGCGCTTCTTTCTCGGCGTCTTCCAGTCCCCTAGTACTTAAAGAGCGGGTCGTCATGGACAGGTCGACGTTAGACCCTTGGAACTGAGTATAGCCACTGGTAGATATGTCGTCGCGAACAGATTGGCCAGTGGCGAAGAAGTTAAAGAAGACGTTGGGGTCGTCAGCATAGGCGCCAGAGTCGGAGAGGAAGCTAAGCGGGTTGAGGAGGTTAATAGTCTCAGAAAGAAGGCCCTGCTCGAAATAGCCTGCCTCGGCTAGCATCTGCTTCACATCAGACTGAGGCGAAACCTTAGGAAGTGGGTTGCCGCCGGCAGGATGTTCCGGCTGTTCGTAACCGCCTGTTAGTACCTGGGCCGTTCCAACGATAAGTCCTCGGAAAAACCCCGTCTCGCGATCGCCGAAAAGGGGTTCTTTAAAACCCATAGCCTCGAGTCCTTTTCCGACGAGTTGCCCGGTCAAGTACAAGCCATAGGCTCGGGTGGCTAGGGTCTGAGCTTTACCGATAAAGCGGGCATTATAATCGGCGCCAGTAGGTCTACGGCCACTACTTGCCCCAATAGGTTGATCTGGCTGGGTACCCTTGATGGTGCGTTTGAAGCCCCGCTCAGCGTTTTCACCGGTTTCTAGCCTCCGTTGATAGGCATCACGAGCGACCATCTCCGACTCGGCAAACGGGTTGTAGCCGTAAGAGCCGCCGGACATAACCCCGCCATAAGCGGCTGCTAATCCTAGTGCAGCCCCAGTGCGGTCCCATTTGTTAGCCTCTTCCCGAACATAAGTACCGCTGTAGCCTGGTGCGGTAGATCCCATTTGTCGGTCAATATAGGCCAGTGAGGCCGTATAGGCCAAGGCGTAAGGGGCGATCCCCCGCCACCGGGCAGAGCGATTTCGATTAACGTCTCTACCGGCTTTGAAGACACGATTGGTGATTGCCTGTTGCGCTCGATGTAAAACAGGCTGGCCATCCCGAGCATTCTTAGCGGATTCGTGTAGCACACGCTCGAACCCAACCTTGGCAGAATCGAGCATCATGGCCGGTGTGGCCATCACAGAACTGCCGAAGTCTATTAGCCCTCGGGAAACGGTTCTAACCCCTCGGCCGGGAAGAGACGTTTTGACGCCTCGTGGAGTAACGCGGTTGGCGATCGCGCCGGCGACCCCGTAAGCGCCCACCGACATGGCCAACTTCTCAAACCCGGAGTCAGAGACTCCCGTCAGCAACTCAGAGGGGAACGTAGCGGCTCGGTAGGCGACACTTTCAGCCCACTCTTCCTTACTGTCGATATCCTTACGGCGACTTTCAGGCCGTCCAAAAAGACGAAACGCCACGGGCAACTCAGGGGTAATTCCCCCACCCAATAGCGGGAACAACTGAAAGCCAAAGGTGTAATTCTTCGTGCCACTGGATGGGTCGGTTCGTTCGACCCAACTCAATTGGAACAGTGGCGTGGTAAACTGAGGCGTAAGCGTAAATTCATTACGGTATTGGCTCTCGGAACGCTTCAGGAGACTGCTTTTGTAGTCTCGAGCAGCGATGTAGTTGGCCTTTTCGTCTCGGCTCAGAGGACGGTCAGGCAACTTGGTATCAATGCGTTGCGCTCCCAGATAACTCATGTCTTCGGTGGGATAGCCACTGTCGTGAAAGAGGTTAATCCCGGTTGCGACTGCCGCAGAGGTAAGGCGGGCACCGGTGGTGGCAACGGCGAACCCGATGGCAGCAGACACTTTGTTGAAACGGGCGACACGGGAATACGAGGCTTGACTAGGGGCCTGTCTTGGGTCAAACGATTCAGCAAGCGTGCGATAACCTTGTTGTTCTTGCGGTGTCGCCCCAAGATAGGTATCAATGCCTTGCACGCGCCCTTGGAACTGCCGGCGTTGGTCTTTAGGCAGAGCATGTTCACCGTGAGACTGATACCGCCGTTCAGACATGTTGAGTTGCGTTCTAAGGAACGTTCTTTCCTTACGCAACTCATCTTGTAACTGGTCGTTATCAATCTGGTTAGGCCCGTATTCTCGTTGTCGCAACGCATCGACGGCATTAGAATCCCGCTCCGGTAGTTGGAAGTCCAGCTCGATGTCCCCTCGGGTCTTAAATTGCGGGAAGGTCCATCCGGCAAGCAACGCTCCCCCAACACCGGCAGATGCCGTAACCACTGGTGGTAAATCGGTTTCAGCCCGTCTAGCCTTACGAGCTTCGGGGTTCAGAAGATAGTTGATCAGCGATAATCCACCGTCGCCAGCAATGGCAAACGACGTTAGATAGTCTGCCCCAAATACGGCACTAACCCCTAACATGCCACGTCTTGCCTTGCGAATTGGGATACCAAACAGTTCCTTCTGGCTTTGGCCTCTAATGTCTGGACCTTTAGAGTTTGGCGGTTGGACGTAGCTTTCATAGTAGTTAATACGTTCGTTTAGCCGCGCCCGGCGGCTGGCCATCTCCACAACTTCCGAAGGGTCTCGGCCGGCGTTTCTAACGGAATTATCGGCTGTTTGAGCCGTTTGAGACGACTGAGCAACATCCTGAATGAGTTGTCGTTCTTCCCGCTCAATTTGCCCAGACCGCTGGTAGATTGTCGAAATTTCCCGCGTCCATTGTCTAGGGTTGGCGACAAACGAGCCCAACATCTTAAAGACCTGCTCATAGGTGGAGAGCATATCTTGGAGATTCTGCCCCACCAAGTCGCTCATGGACGCCTCTCGGGTCAAATCGACTTGAGGAGACTGCCGCATTGCCGGGAACCACTGCAAAAGATTGGCTGGCACTTGCCGGGAGATGTTTTCCCAACGCTGAGCTAAGGATTGCATCCGCCCAGACCCGATATTAGAGATGCGAATACCGCCCTGGCCCTCGTCAACGATAGTCGGTACTTTGCCGATTTCTTCCGAAATCTCTCTGACGGCCGTTCGACTCTGCTCGCGATCGGCAGAGATTGTTTCCAATATACCGCCAAGCACTGTGTCCATTAAGAAAGACTGAAACTTCCGGAAATAGCCTTGGTACTTGGCCAAGGCGGCTTTACTAGGCAACTGTGTTGCTCTCAAGGAACGGTACCCTTCCAAGCCCTCAGAACCGATGTAGGCTTGCCGGACAAACCGCATGGTCTGATCAGTAGCTTCTCTAGCCCCTTGTACCGACTGATAACGGCCTTGATAGCCTGTTCGATATTGCCCAGTACCCTGTTGAAACTGCCGGTTCAGCTCGTCTTCCATGTGCGCTGACAGCAGTGAAGTACCTCGGAAAAGTCCGTAACTAAGGAAGGCGGCAGAGACGGAAGAAACGGTTTGGGCAATGCCGCCAAGTAGTGACTCAAACGGTCCCTGCTTCGTCTCTTTAGGGTCGTAGAGTCGCTTAGTAGCCTGGTAGAGAGTTGCCGTATAGTAACCCTGTGCCTGGCGCTTTTGCTGTTGGTGATAGTGGTGGCCCATAGCACGGTCAATGAGATGACCGACCGTGGCAAACCCGCCTTCTAAGAAGGTCTCATCAGATTTGATAACCGGGTCCCGAAGAGGTATGGGAGAGTTTTGTAATAAGAGCCTATTGATCCGTTCCCGAAAAGGCATCCGGTTTAAATCTTCGTTAAGCGCCTCATTCTGGAATATTTGAACTTTGGGAAGAGTCTCAGCGGAACGGAATTGGTCGTAGAAGGCCGAGGGAAGCTCGGATGGGGGTCTTACCAACTCTAGGCTCTCATCGACCTGTGAGCGCTTATATTTGGGCGTTGCGCGGGTGGAACGGACGATGTCAACGGTGGGATGCTGAGCTTCCCGGTAAAGCTCAGAGACAGCGTCTTGCCGGTTAGACCACTGGTTGAGCATGGTCTGCAAACGCCGGCCGAAACTGCTCTCTCCCAAAGAGAAGTCTGTCCATAAGAGCTTATGGTCGGAGCCTCCCGAAGCGATGGCGCCTACGTCATCGGTTGTTTTAGCCAATTCAGGGTTGGTAAAGACGTGGTCCAAGGAACCAGCTTTGCCCCGGAATGTATAGGTATTGGGACGCTCGCCCAACAATTCGGAAATGTTAAGCATTCCACTAGATTCTAAGGCAACCAGCGGGTCTTCCTTGCGGTAAGCGTTAAAGTCGCCGAGAACAACAGCGTTGCCACCGGACTCCTTAATACGGTCGATCACCGACCCAATCGCCTGTAATCGTTCGTAGTTAAAACCTCCCTGGATGTTGCTTGGATACTTTCCGGAACCCCGTTTGGACTTAAGGTGAACGTTAATAACTGTAAAGGTCTCGCCACTCTCGTTGTCCTTGAACTTTTGAACCAACGGTTTGCGACTAAGGCCTCGGAAGGCTTCCCCTTCGATGGTTTCGGCCTCGCCAACGGGGCTGACTTCAGAGGGCTTGTAGGCAATGCCGACGGCAATAGGCTGATTTCCCAGTCGATCGCCGGAGGGTGGTTTGACATAATCGTAGGAACCGTTGCCCTGGCTACTTATTGCGTCGGTTATGCGACTCATTGGGGACTGCTCCCCAAAGCGGTTGGCGACTTCCTGAACAGCGAGGATATCGGGATTGGCTTTTTCTACGGCGCTGGCCAATTTGTCGGTTTTAGACGGTGTCTTGGCATCGCTGCGTCCCCTAACGCCGTAGCTTTCCAAGTTAAACGTAGCAACTCGGAGGTTATCTGATTGAGCAGGAAGTTCTGACTGTCTAAAGGCATTCTGACCGGTATTTCGGAGAGATTGGAGTTCGACGGCCGGGTTGTCGTAGCGGTTCTGCCGGACTTGTCCTTTCAGGGAAGACAAAACGCTTCCTTCTTCCAACTTCTCAAAGTTGTTGATCCCTTCGACGCTTATAGTCCGGCGACGTTGTTCTTCCCTAAGCGCCACCGCCCGTTGTGGCCGGTAGTACGCTGTTGGTTGCCGGAGTCTGCCTTGAGAGACTTCAATACGGTTGTTTTCCGGATCGGTCTCAGTAACGACCAAATTGCCGTCCAGTTGAACTGAGTGGCCGTAACTGTCTTTCTCATAAAGCTCGGGAACGGAAGTTTTTTCAAACCCAACGGGCGCCATAGGGATTATTGATCAGGTTGTAGTCCACGATATCGCCTAGGGTCAAGGCCGAACGGTATTGCAACTCAAACGGGTGGCCTTCCGGGGGCGCTTGCCCTGTAAGAAATTGAAACTTATTCCAGTTTACTTGCCAGGCCAAATCGGAGACCGAAATGCCCCATGCCGACAGAGAAAGAATACTGTAGAAACGGTTGGGCAACTGAATTGGCTTGTCCGGTGGGAAAGGTGTTGTAAGACGCAGAAAGAACGTCGCTGGATTCTCTGGTATCACCCAATACTGGACGTCAATGGGCCGTTCCGGTCGGTCTTTATGATAATACTCTACCTTGTAGCGCCCAATCGGAAAAGCCGAAGTTGTAGGGTATAACTCCAATGCCAACTTGCCGTCGGCGGGAATCAACACGGTTGCCGACTGCGGGAAGAACTGCTTCTCCCCAATCTTGCCCATGGAGCTAGGAGAGCGGATAATCATGTAGTACTCACCTAGAGGTTGCGTGAGACGGGTGGAATTGCCGTTGGCATGGTCAAATCGGAAGGTGACCTCCCCATTGACCTCCTGGTCACGGAATGCTGTAGGCAACTCCAAGGTGTTACTGTCCTTTTTGACATATTCCAACGGGTCGGATCCTAAAGAGGCCACTTCAGTCATTTCCACATCACCGTTGTCGCTTTCCCAAATCAGCTTAAACTGATTAAAGGACACAACAACCTGTTGGGAAATCTGAATTAGCAACGTGTTGCTTGTGTCGATTGTGACCCGGAATGGGTCTTTGACAGCGATAGAAGGCTCAAAATCGAGCTTAATAGGGGTCTTCTCCAAAGGAATACCTCCTGGGTTTACGTCGTTGTTTGAAGTATTTTCGGCGCATGCTGCCGCGGTTGGGGAAAGACGGTTCTTCTTGAGGCGGCGGAAGGCTGCGGGGGTCTTGGTCCTCCGGTTGCACTTTGCGGGAAGACGATATCACTTTGGGCTTGTCGTCGACAACTTCGTCCCCAGTGAGATACCAGGCCACGGAAGCAATGCTGTCGGCGATATCTTTCGACCCGTGAGATGGAGGTTCGATTCGATTGCCGTTGGCCAACTCCAGCTGGTTAAGCTCGTCTTTAACGAGTTCTTTAATGGGGCTGTCTTTGGGCAAGACAACGCGACCCTCGTTAAGAAGGTACCGAAGTTGCTCGTAGATATTGAGCTGGTGCTTGTTAGAGAAAGTCAGCCCCTGGGCGTTAATACCTCGGGCTCGCATGCGTTGAATGGTTTCTGCTTGTTGATGATGGTCGGAGGTGAGTTTAATAAACGGCCGCTTTTCGTGGATATCCAGAATAACCTGTTGAACATTTGTGATCGACACCTCGTTGCTGGCATAGGGTTGCCAAGCCATCATGCCGTCAATGACCACCAGCCGTTTCCCTTCCTTGTCCCGTTCCGTATGACCGAAGGCAAACCCGTAACGACAACCCACAATTGCTGGGTCAATATGGCCGACACTAAAGTAGTCGGCAGGTTCGGCACTGAGCAATGTCTTTCGTACCAACCCGTCATCTGCCGGCTCGTCCCGGTAACGGATCTTGCTGCGGCCGCTAAAGGCCTGAACAACGGCCGTACTATTCATAAACCGGTTTTGGGGTGTAAGGCGTTTGCCCTCAAACTCCAGAGCAGCTTTGAGGGGGTTTAACGAGTACTCAGACTTAACCACCGGGTTGTCTCGGGAGGCCTTCTTTGGATTCATGTCAAAACTGCGGAGCCGGAACCCAATATACTCCTTTTCAGGCTTGGCGACATTCTCATAAAGATTCTCAATGGCGTCACCGGGCTCCCAGGCTGAGGATAAGGCAATCCGTTTGGCATCATTTCCAAACGTCATACCGGCCAACCCGATATTGGACCAAATTGTCTCAGCATAGCTATTACCCTCGGGGTCTGTGGGAAAGCGGGCAACCTCGTCCATTACCAGACAAATAACGTTTTGTCCCACCTGGCCACTAGATTCGGAGTGGCCAGGATAAATATAGATCATCTTCTCCTCGCAGGCCACCTGTTTTTTGTTAATATCAATGTCACCGCGTTCCGCCATGCGTTTCAAGGGCCGGACTAGAGGAACCAAGTTGCGTATCTGGTTGAAAATCGTCTTTTGCGTTTGATCAGCAGTGGTGGCCATGGCAATCAACGAAATGGGTGAGTTGGCTGCTACTCCGTACCAAGCTTGGGGGTTCTTCCGCATCACCAACTTGTAGAACTCAAATACGATAATAACCGCAGCGACGAGACTCTTACCGCTTCGCCTCCCTGATTCCAGTATCATCCCTTGATGCTCGCCGGCAGTATCCAACGGATCCCAAGTAGTGCGGTCGTATTGTTTCCATTCTTCGAGGATCTCTCGGTCTTTGAGGTCTAACTCTACTCCGTACAGTACCTTTAAAGGAATCAACTGCCCTCGGCACAGTTCAATGCCCCAAGCTTCGTTGTCCACCTCCTCTTCCAAGAAGGAAATTATATCGTGCTTGCGGGACGACGACTCGCCCTTGATTGACAGGGCCAAGTCCTGGAAGAAGTTGCTATGGTCGATGCTCTCTTTCTTAGGCATTTTCGATCACGGTATGGGTCATTTCGAGCCAGTAGTAAATCTGTGCCGAAGCCGAATCAAGCCCGTCGTCTACCAGCTCCGTTAAACTGTCGTAGGCATCCATATCAAGGTAGGAAGGAGCTGTTCCCGTCGACAACCTGTTACCAGATGTCTGAAGCGTCAGTCCTTCGTTGGCCTTAATGACATCCCCAGCCGGCGACAGGTCAACGTCGGAAACGCTGTAGTTGTTGGCACTATCTAGAGAAACAGGTAAAGATCCAATCTCTAATTCTTCAGTTGTTCCGCCTTCATTGCGTTTCTTAAGATTCAACTCAATAGCGCCGGATAAGGCGGAACCTCTGCTGACAGCTTCGAACTGATAGCCCAATAACCGCATCGGTGGGGACAAGTTCGGAGGAAATATTTCAATATCGCCAGCAAAGTAAACTGACATACTGCCTTTAATCAGTACTCGGCACCAACGGTCAAGCATCTCCGCCTCAACCGTATTCGCCGTATCTGCATCCACTGAGATATCAGCGCTGCCGTCGGTAGTGCTTACGCCGGAAATGCTCTGGGCGTTCTCAAGCAACGAAGGGTCATTGGCCGGATTTTGACCAGGATTAAGCAGATAAAGAGTCTGCTTGGAAACGGTCATGTTAGCTGGCGAATCGGCCTGAATAGCCGTATTCGATACTTGCGACACTAATGTATTATCCGGAAACACCGAATTGCCGTTAATGTCGGTTATATAAATCTGTTCCCCGTTGCGGACGTCGAGTTTCCTCGGGTCGGCGGGGAGAATAATGCTATGGTTGTGGCTGTTATATTTGTTAAAGGCCGCGTTGAGAGTATCAACCAGGTCGGAACCGAAAAGCGACCCGGAAATCGTAGCCTGGTATTTGGGCTGGATAGGCAAAAGTCTCGCTCCTGATTGGCGGTGTCTTATCTTGGGTTCTGAGAAGACTCTCATCATAATCTTTAATTTGGTGGTGAGAGTCTTCAACGAGAATACGCCAAACTTGCCGGATGCCAGGTGTCAAGCCGGAAACTCAGAACCCAAAATAATTATTCATGTTTTGAAGGATCCGATCAACATTTGCCGTTTCATCAGAATTAGAAATGAGAAGTTCTTTTAAGTATCCTGTGAAGCCATCAAAAGAAAAACTTCCTCTTCCAAAGATATTACTACTAGTTTTTTGGCGGGATATAAAGTGGTCAGTCGAAAAGCCTTCGCTTCCATTTCCAACAAAAAGTTTCAGTGAAGATCCCGTATCAATCGCAGCAATTGCGTTATTTTTAGAAGTAGAGGTGATATTGACTACCCCTTGTTCTGCTTTGTAAACATCATTAGAACCAATACAAGAAGCATAAAGCTTGTTATTATATGCTGCTAATCCCCTAGGACCACCCCCGACATCTCCGGATTTAGACCAACTACTACCATCAAAAACATAAACATCATTAGAACCAGCACAAGAAGCATAAAGCTTGTTATTA
>PXPI01000013.1:40857-44814 GCA_003021905.1 Cyanobacteria bacterium SW_9_44_58
TAATCCCCGAGGACTGTTCCCAACATCTCCGGATTTAGACCAACTACTACCATCAAAAACATAAACATCATTAGAACCAATACAAGAAGCATAAAGCTTGTTATTATATGCTGCTAATCCCCGAGGACCGTTCCCAACATCTCCGGATTTGGACCAAGATGCCACTTCGTCAGCTATTAATTGAGCGACAATCTTATTAGAGGAAGAAATGTGAACACTAAGCCCATTACAAGAAAAAATACAATCTCCTGGTTGACCTTCTTCAACCCAAGCAAATATTGAAAGTTTATTAGCGTAAGGAAAATTGTTGTTTGTGTAATACTTGTTCCCGCCTCCGAAATCAACAGCAGTTTCATTTTGGTTTTCCACTGTTGTTCCCGACTGAACGACTTTTGCTTGATTTGAGGCTGTTGTTTGCGTTAACAGCAGATCATTGCCAGATTGGTCGGGAATTTTTGTCAGAAAACCATCAGCACCAGGATTTTTGCCAGAGTCGGTAACAAAGTTTTCTAGGTTCAACTTACCAGCCTCTAAAAGGTCGAAGTTCAATGTTTGCTCTGTATTATCGGACGAGCGACGCGTTGGCATTACGACTGACTGCGATCGCGACAACCGACGGACACTATAAGCTGCAGTAAACGGTAAATTGTCTGCTAGGAATTCGTAATCAGCACCTTCCAAATAGATGCGATTGCTGCCAGAGTTGATTCGAATTTGAAGATAACCTTCGCTGGTTCGAACCGACTCAGTATTAGCTAGGGTCATAGCGCCGCTGGGGGCAACTTCTATAGCATTGCCATGGGAGTTAAAGAGATTTACTTGACCGTTTTCCGAAAGTGTATCGGGAACGGATATTGTTACAGAATCAGTAACTTCAAAATCATGACCCAAGTCGCTATCAGAAACCGAGATATTTGAGGAAATATCACTACCAAAGCTCAGTGTTGAAGAAGCATTAGAAATATCTAATGAAATATCAACAGTACTGCCGGAAGCGGTTAAACTAAAATCACTTCCGAAGTTAAGTGTTTTGGCTTCGGTTAAGGTTTGCGTTCCGGCTTCTTGAATTTCTACTGCAATTGTTGGGGTATTAACAAGATCGCTGTATTCTCCGCTAGTTGCTACAGTATGTAGATTGGGGATATTTAAAAGATCATTATAATCGCCAGAAATTGCTACAGCATGCAGAGACGTGCTGACCATTAGCTGGTTGGCGATGTTATCATAGGAGAGATCGATGCCGTTTCCAGCTATCAGCAAATTGGCAACACGAGAGTCGGTATAAAATAAGTTTGACCCTTCAGTTAAATCATCAGTGCTTAAAGGAGCGTTAACGAATTCACTGCCGTCAAAGCGCCACACCTCTCCGGTGCTGGGAGAGTCGATAGAGACAAGGTCTAAGTCGTCGGGATCTGCCGAAGATGCCAAGTTAGTTAGCCCTAAAATATCGTTTGTTTCCAAAAACTGGTTAACAAACCATGAACCGTCAAAACGTAGCGTTTTCCCAGTCGTTGGGGAAGTATCCTCTGGCAAAAGCATTGCCAGGTTATCCCGTTGGGTTTGAGTGACGAACTTATTGGATCCTTCTGGAATATCGTCGGTATCAGCTGGGACGTCGGGGCTGTCGATTGTAATTGTGTTGTTGGGATCGTCGTAGCTGATAGAGATATTTTTGCCGCCCACCAGGAGGTTTGCCATTTGGTCTCCCACCTGCTCGGAAAATACTTGGCTGGAATAGGACGAGCCTGAGGACAATAGGCTGGTGTTTGGGCTAATCCCGTCAGCTTCGACGTAGTACCCAAAGAGCGTTGCGTCGGCGATTACTTCTTTACCACCGGTATTCGTTTGGTCGACTCGGAGATAGAGCGAAGCGTCCTCGGCCAAGTAGGCCTTACGGTTAAAGAATTGGTAAGAGTAGACAACGCCTTCTTGGAACGTGGTGCGGGATATTTTGAATTTTTGGTCGGGAAGGAATTGGTTGTTTTTATAGCGGCCAAACTCGTAGACGGCGTCGGAGAGTTGCTGGCCGTCCGCTTCGTCTTTGACGAGAAAGTCAATTTGAGTAGGAATGAACCACTGCTTTTGAACAGGGAGAAAGAAAACGGCTCCGCCGTTATTACCCCCAGCGACGGCAATATCAAGATTCTCAATTGTGGCGACGGCAGAAATCTGGAACACACCAGCCTGTTGGGGAACGAATTTCCAATGGCCGTTGTTAGAGTTTCCTTGAATGGGAATTTTGGCGTCGGTTTTCTCAAGTGGCGGAGTGGTATCGCCGGTATCGGCACGGTAGAGGCCGCCACCACCGTCGCCAATTTCATCCTTGCCTAGAACAACAACGTATCGGTCATGGCCATTTGGTGTCGGAGGGAGTGCTGTCTCTATAACTTCGCTGTCTAGGTAGTTATTGTTGTTGTCTCTAGAGACGGGAAGCACTTTGGGATAACGGCCGGAATCGTCCAGCAACGTCCGTCCGTAGCGGTCTAAAAGCTTGTAAGAACCGTTATCGTGAGAGAGGTAAACGTCGGTGTTGAGCTCTTCGTTGAGTAAGCGGTTGCCGCCGGCGGTTTGGCCGTTATGAAGGCGAAGAGACCCCAGATACCCGGAGTCTTTGTCGAAGGTAACTTCGCCAATGCGGCCCTGATAATCTTGGTAGTCGGACTGGGTGAGACGTTTTAGCTGGAACGATAGAGCCATAGCTGATTAAAGGCGGAGTGCAATGTCTGCTTCTCGAATGAGAATTGTATTGCCGTCGAGGATACGGGGTGGATTTTCCACTTCCTTCCAATAAGTGGAATTGCCACCGGACTGAGCGTCCCAAAGGACGATGTAGGCAATTCTTACCTCGCCTCCGGTGTTGTTAGTGAGAAGGACTTCCGTTTCGTTGTAGGCGGTGTTGGGGTTGCTGACGTCCCAATCTGGAAACTCAATGCGGGATCCTTCATCCCAAGCAATGGGGTTGACGTTGGAGCTCTCCGGGTCTTGGCTACCGGCAGTAGGGTCTTTCTTATAAAAACCGACCCAAACCGGATTGTCGACGAATATCCGTTGTTGGACGCGTTCACGTTCGGACTTGGTCTTAGGCATTAGGATTCGCGACGGGAGATATAGCCGTAAATGTCAGATTCGGGAATTGTGGTGGAGCTTAGAATTTCTCGAATAAATACGGGATAAATGCGGCCAGCATCGACCTCGACAGTTCGCTGTATCCCATAGATGTTTTTGAAGACGAAGGTTCCGGAAGAGCGAAACTCTACCCCAGCCAGAATGGGATGATCCGAATTTTCGCCAAAAGGCGAGTCGAACCCGCCTCGATCAGCGATAGGGAAGAAGTCGGTGAAAGAGCCTAGTGAGAGGAGCCGTTCAATGCGGTCTAGTTGAGCGAGAGACATAACTGTATTTAGAATTCGGTAATCGCAAGGTCGCCTAGATCAACGGGAAACTGACCGCCTTTTTCAACTGTATAGCCGTTAATACCAACTTGATCGGCAAAGTAGGATGTCTGTGGGCTGTCGGATTGCCAAAGCACAAAGAAGCGGACGGTAACCTTCCGCCCTAGATTGTTGGTTAAGAGAAACCCGACTTGGTTAACAGCGCATCCCTCATGAACCGACCAGGCGTCTATAGGATGGTAAGACCCCTCTTGCCACTGAATAGGCGAAGGCGCTTTGGATTCAGGATCCAGGGTAGGGTCAGTTTCGTAGTAGGCTACCCAAAAGTCTCCACCCGGTGGAGAAAAGCTCCCGTCAGTGAAGACGGCATTCTGGAGTTCATCGCGGTAGCGGTAAGTCTTAGGCATCAGTAAAGCGTGAGCAGGTCGCCCTGTTGGGTTTCGATGATGCTGTGGCCGTTGCTGAGTTGACACTCCCACGGCTCCGCTTAAGCTAAAGCCGTGGGATTCTCACGTCATAGGGAGAGACTAGACAAAGCCGAAACCTCATCCCCGTACTCTTTCCC
>PXPI01000014.1 GCA_003021905.1 Cyanobacteria bacterium SW_9_44_58
CGCTGCTGTTAATCTCAGAGATGAGGGTCTGCGACTTCTTTCCTGCGGGACGCGGGATGAAGCCTATCGCCCAGATGTAAGACCTAACCGTGGAGGACGTAAGAAATCCACGATTGGGCTGTCTGATGGGTAGGAAGCTCCTTCTACATCGCGTAAGTGATTAGAAGTGGGTAGTTCACGCTCAAACAGCAACTTTTTGCCATTTGCCTCGGAGGAAAATCGCTATTAGCGTGAAACAACGAACAACCCAATCACAGGTGGAACCCAGCCAAACGCCCAGCAAACCCAAATCGAATACGAAAGCAAATAGATAGGTAGCACTCAGGCGAACGAAGAACCAACCCGCTAAGGAGACGTAAAAAGCGGTTTTTGTATCCCCGGCGCCGCGCAACGCTTGGCCCAGAACGATACTAGTTGCCATAAAAGGTTGGGCAAACGCCGCTACGTAAAGACAGGGAATGCCGATTTCAATCATTTCGTTGTTTTGAGAAAAAATACTCAATAGCTGAGAAGGAACAAGCAAAAACCAACAGGCGAAAAACCCTAACAGCGCGATCGCGCAGAGGGTGGCAATTTTTGCCCCGACGGCCGCTTCCTGAGGACGGTGGGCCCCTAGGCGTTGGGACACAACAGCGGCAGCCGCAATCCCAAACCCGTCCGCCGATAAATAACAAATCGATTCGATACTGTCCAAAGCCTGATTTGCTGCCATGGCAAGGCCGCCAAGAGCACTAATGAAACGAACGAATCCCAGAAATCCAACGTGTTGCACCAATCTTTCCCCAAAAGCAGGGGCCGCTACTTTGAACAATCGTCTCAGGGCATCGCGTTCCCCGCCTCGTCCGCGAAATGTCAGCTTTCCCTGAGGACGGGATAAAACCGCCAATAAACTTAAGGCATTCCAAGCCATCGCTGTTGCGCTTCCCAGGGCAGCCCCTCGAATACCTAATGTTGGCGCCCCCAAATTTCCAAAAATGAGGCAATAGTTCACAGCAAGATTGACGGTATTGCTCATTAAAGCAACAAGAAAGGGAGTGCGAGTGTTGCCTGCAGCTTGTAAGTTAGCGGCAGCAGCAATGGAAATCAGCTTCATGGGCATGGCCAACAAAACAATGCTTAAATAAGCGCGGGCAGCTGCTTTAACCCCCAAATCTGCGGTGGGAAATAATCCTAAGATTCCATCTAGGCTGAAGAAACCAACCAGTGAAATGAGCAACCCGATACCAACTGCCAGCAGGAGACTGGCGCGGGTAACGGTGGCCGCTAATTCGCGATCGCGCCCTCCCACGCCTCGTCCGACTAACGCAACCGACCCCACCGAAAAAGCCGATAAGGTACTGGTAATGGACCAAAGCAAAGCCCCGTTGATTTGCATGGAAGCTAGGGCGTCAGCACTGTAACGCCCTAACATGACGCGATCGACGAAAACAACTAGGGTTTGTAATAAGGATTGACCGATCACGGGTGCCGCTAGCAAAAAAACTTCGCGGCTGAGAGAAAAACGAAGCGTCATTATTAATGAACAAGGATTAGCGACTTGATGATGCCATTTTCAATAATGCCGTTTTAAAAATTGACAAACCGGGATATTAACTCAGTTATTGATTAGTACAAATTGTCACAAGCAATGCCATTGCCGTCGGCATCAAGACGATGGGGATCTCCTGAAAAGGCTTCTAACACCCGTTGGGCTTCTCTGTGACTGGAAAAATCAAAACAGTCGCAATCATTATCAACACAAGGGGGCAAGCGATTGGTCGAGGTTCCGAAATTGGTTGTTTCCGGCTCAATTCCCTCTTGCTGCCTATATTCCCAGGGCATGCGACTCCCTTGACGCCAAAATCCTAAATTAGCCGATTTGGCCCTTTGTTCTGCAACTAAAAATTGCTCCCGCTTGTCAGAACAAGCCTCCAGCAAGAGTGGATCAACCACTGCCTGTCCCTGCTGGACTAATTTGAGATTAATCGAGTCGCCATTGCGATAAATTTCACCAACTGTTATGCCGTTAGAAGCTTCCCGAATCTTTTTCAAGCCAACGGTTTTGCCGGCAGAAATCAACTGTTTTAGATAATTCGTCGCTTCTTGACCCCCCTGCTGTGACGTTTCTGGGGCATCAATACAAGCTAATTTGATGGCAGTTGTTGTTTGATTTTCTTGAACCGTAATGGTATCGCCATCGCGAACCTCAATGACGTCCACCGCTGGGTAAGAACTTACTGAAGTACCGTTGCAAGCAGTGAGGAAAACGATTATTAACAGAAACAGTTGGCGTATCATGAACAAAAGCGGGTGGGAATGACTGATTAGCGCAGTTGCTCATTATTTCATTTTGAGGCCATCAAAAAAATCCCCCAAAATAGGGGGATCGATGCGAATGAGGCAGTAAACTGGCATCTAATCGTGACCGAAGCGGGGGCCTAAGCCTACTTTGGGGGCATAGACAGCGCGATCGCCGAGTTCTTGCTCAATTCGCAGCAATTGATTGTATTTAGCAATCCGTTCCGTTCGAGAAAGAGAACCGCTTTTGATTTGCCCGGCGCGAGTAGCGACAGCTAAGTCAGCAATACTGGTATCTTCGGTTTCGCCGGAGCGATGGCTGATCATGCAAGCATACTGGTGACGGTGAGCTAAATCAATCGTCTCTAGGGTTTCGCTGAGAGTTCCAATTTGATTGAATTTAATTAAAATAGCATTGCCGGAATTGGTTTCAATGCCTTGTTTGAGACGAGTGGGATTGGTAACAAACAGATCATCCCCTACTAACTGTTTCTGTTGTCCCAGTTTTTCCGTTAATTTTGGCCAGTTCTCCCAGTCGTCTTCATGGAGGGCATCTTCAATGGAAATAATGGGATAATCCCGGGCTAAGTCAATCAGTTCATCGATTAATTCTTGAGGAGAATGGTTTTGTCCCTGATAAATATAGTTTCCATCTTGATAAAATTCACTTGCTGCCACATCCAATGCCAGGCCAATTTGTTGCCCAGGTTGATATCCCGCTTTTTCAATGGCTAGCATTAAGGTTTCCAGGGCTGACTGATTGGAGTTTAAGTTAGGGGCAAATCCGCCTTCATCGCCCACTCCCGTCAGCAATCCTTGCGAGTCTAAAACGTCACGCAAAGCACTGAAAACTTCTGCTCCCCAACGTAGGGCTTCACTAAAGCTAGGGGCGCCAATGGGAACAATCATAAATTCTTGAAAATCAATATTATTGGAAGCATGGGCGCCGCCATTAATGACATTCATAAAGGGAACCGGCAACACATTGGCCATAGGGCCCCCTAAGTAACGATAAAGGGGCAGCATTAAGTAATCGGCAGCGGCTTTGGCTGTGGCAAGGGAAACGGCTAAAATAGCATTTGCACCGAGGTTTGCTTTATTCTCAGAGCCATCCTGCTGCTTCATGGTTTGGTCGATCAATATCTGATCAAGGGCATCTAAGTCCATCAAAGCCGGAAGCAATGTATCGTGAATATTATGGACGGCTTTGAGAACTCCTTTGCCTCCGTACCGTGTTTCTCCATCTCGCAGTTCATGGGCTTCAAACGTTCCTGTGGAAGCGCCGCTGGGAACTTGGGTAATGCCCATCGCCCCTCCTGCTAACTGGACTTGGGCTTCGACAGTGGGTCGTCCTCGCGAATCCAGAATTTCTCTGGCTTGGATGGCTTCAATCGTGCTTTCTGGATTATACATTGGTTTTCCTCTCGTTAACCCATTACATGGCAATTCTGTTATTTGTTATTCGCTAGTTGTTGTTTGTTTTTTTTCCTATGACCAACTAACTAGAGTATCCTTTTCCCTCCGAATCGGTTCGCTCTAGCGGGGAATTAACTAATAACCAATAATTAATTATGAAGTATCAATTATTAATGATCAATTAAATCCCATGACTTTTTCCAATTACCCAATGGCGGCGAAAAAATTTGGCTAGGGACGTTTCTTCCAATGATAAATAAATGGGGCGGCCATGGGGGCATGTATGGGGGTGACGAGTCCGTTTCCACCCATCCAGAATCTCTTGCATTTGGGAAAGGCTTAAGGGGGTGCCATTGCGAATAGCACTGCGGCAGGCGGTTGCAACTTGGGCGGTTTGCAGGTCTCCCCCGAAACTTAGCTCTAAGATAGCATCGCTAAGGTCATCTCGGGCTTGTAAAATTTTGGGAACCGTTCTGACGGCCCACATTTGTTCTCCAAAAGCATCAATTTCGAGACCCAGACGTTCTAGCTGCCGTTGTTGTTGCTGTGAAAGCTGATTCAGAATTAACGGGGGATCATGGGGAACCAGCTGCCACTCATCTTCCAATTGTTCGTAAAGGAGACGTTCATGGGCAATATGTTGTTCAATGAGCCAAATTCCGGTGGGATGTTCAGCGATAATGTAGGTGTTGTGGACTTGCGCGATCGCGCTTAGCGATAATATACTCAATTCATTATCCTCTTCAGGCACGAGGCGATCGGAGAGTTGATAACTTCCTTGGGCTTCTTGGGCTTTGATCAGTTCCCCCACCCGTTGATTATGAACAGTTTCCGGGACACTGCTGGGATTAAAGGTTAACGCCTCATTAAGGGCATGGGCGGTTTGTTCTTGCCAGTAATTGAGATGGCGCAGATAGATTTCCGCTTTGGCGGGATGGCGGTTCCAATCAATTAAGCTGGGATTGGTGTGCAGATGCAGCCAACAAATGGGGTAGCGATCGCGCGGCAAGGTTCGGATTAACCCGGAAATTATGGTTTGTTCCAACTCCGGCAGTCGAACGCAGCGTCCATTGACGGCTGTTTTGATCCAATCGCCTTGGGCGCGGGAGGCGCGATCGGGCAGTCCCACCGCCAATTCTAAATAAGATTGTCCCCCTTGTTCTGGGGTTGTTGCTTCGCGACAGACATATTGGAAATCCGACTCCCGGTATTTGGGCAACATTTGGGGCAGCAGCTGCTGTGGGGTTTCCCCGGGACTGAGATGCACCCACAGGCGCTGGCCATGATAGACTTGCCAAGTGAGACCCGGATGAGACAGCGCAATTTCGTAAACGGTTTTCTGGATCGTTTTTAACTGTTGGGAAACCTTGGGCAAGGCATGGCGACGGGCCGGAAAATCGGCAAAAATGTCGGAAACTGTGACAATAGTACCCGGCGCGATCGCGATCGGTTTTTCGCTGACAATTTGCCCGCCTTTACCGTATTGAATGCGATAACCGACTGCTTCTTCCCAATTCCGAGGACGACTGAGAATTTCCAACGAGGCAATTTGGGTCATGCTGTGCAGCGCTTCCCCGCGAAATCCCAAACTGACAATTTTTTGCAGATCGGCAAAGGATTGAATTTTACTAGTGGTGTGGGGACAAGCGCAACATCTAAGGTTTTGTAAGCTCATCCCCTCCCCATTATCTACTACCCGAATCGAGGATAATTGCGGATCAAGAGAAATTGTCACCCGAGTTGCCTTAGCATCCAGCGCATTTTCCGCTAACTCGCGTACCACAGAAGCCGGAGAAGCAATCACTTCTCCGGCTGCAATTTGTTTAACGACACTGTCAGGTAGTGCTTCAATACAGTTAGAACTCAAGAAAAACGCTGATCCAATTACTCTTCAGGTTCAATGGTGCTGGTTAGCCCATGGGTTTTTAGGGCTTCACAGTAAAATTCCGCGTGTTCTTGGGCGCAAGCAATCACCAAAGATACTCCGGAATGATGAGCTTCCATCATAATGTTAACCGCTTGCGGTTGGGTCAAATTAGGCACCGTTTGCAACAATGTTTGTACTACATACTCCATGCCATTAAAATCATCATTATGGAGAAGTACTCGATACCGGGGAGCCGGCTTGCGAACAGTTTGATTTTTTTCAACGGTTTCAATACCCGGCTTTTCTTGAACGTCAGTTGCTGCCACAGCTATCCTCCCGATTACATTACTAGCCTTGGGTTCAATCATCTATATTAGCTTCTAGCGGGGAAGTTTGCGCTTCGACCGTTTCTTCATAATCGGGGGAAAATTCCTCTACGGTTTCCCCTTCTGCCGCTTGCGCCGTATCTTCTTCCATTTGCTCCTCATTTTCCTTCACTTGTTTAATATCGATTTTCCAACCGGTTAAATGAGCGCTGAGACGAACATTTTGCCCATCTTTGCCAATGGCTAAACTCAGTTGATTTTCCGGCACTAACACTTGCGCGTGTCGTTGTTCGGTATCCATTAAAATAACGCGATTAATTTGCGCCGGACTCAAAGCATTTTGAATATAAATTTCCGGGTCAGGGGACCAACGAATAACATCAATTTTTTCCCCGCGCAGTTCATTGACCACTGCTTGGATGCGGGATCCTCTAGCGCCGATACAAGCCCCAACGGGGTCAACATCCCGATCTAGGGTATCTACAGCAATTTTGGTGCGGGACCCAACATTGCGAGAGGGAGGATTCGCTTCCCGCGCCACGGCAACAATGCGGACGACTTCATCTTGAATTTCGGGAACTTCGTTTTCAAACAAGTAAGCCGCTAAGCCTGCTGAAGCGCGAGAGATAATTAATTGGGGACCCCTGCTTACTCCTTCGCGCACTTTTTTCAAGTAAACGCGAAAGGCGGCGTTGGCGCGATAATTGTCATTGGGAAGTTGTTCTTTGCGCGGGAGTTCCGCTTCCACTTCCGGACGGCCATAACCGCTGCTGACTGCCATAATCACCGATTGACGCTCAAATCGCATCACACGCGCTTGTAAAACCGTTTCTTCCAGGTCTTGGAATTCTTCTTGAATCATGCGGCGCTGCTGATCGCGCAGTTTTTGCATGAGAACTTGTTTGGTTTGAATGGCAGCCATGCGGCCAAATTCTTTTTGTTGCGGGGTAACATCCAAAACGACGCTATCGCCGAGTTCCGCTTCTTCAGCCACTTCCTTCACTTCTTTAAGCCCAATTTGGTGATCCGGGTTGGTAACTTCCTCGACAATTTCTTTGGTTGCTAGGACTAAAAAGCCTTCTTCTTCCACATCAAGTTGAACTTCAAAGTTGTCAAAGTAGTCATCGCTGAAGTGATCGCGGTCTAAGATTTGCGCTTTTCGATAGCGTTCATATCCTTTTAAAAGCGCTTCTTGTAGGGCAGCTTTTACAGCGCTGGGGGGTAGGTTATGTCCCTCGCTAATGTCGTCAATCATTTTGCCTAAACCGGGTAAATTGACGATGGCCATACGAATTAATCTCCTTTTTTGTAATAATTGAATTGAAGTTTGCTTAGGAGGGAGTATCTAGTTGCACAGTCTGGATTACCTCACGGGGAATTTTAATAATTTTTCCTTTTTGATTGATATAGACTGTGGTTTCGTCTCGACAATTGAGGGTTCCCTGCCACTTAGGTTTCCCTTTATAGGGGGGATCGGTAGTGACCAACACAGGAAAGCCCTTAAAGCTGACATATTCGCGATCGCGCGTGAGTTGTTCTGAAATTCCAGGACTAGATACTTCTAACACATAAGCATGGGCAATCACCTTAGCCACATCCAGTTCGGCTTCTAAGGCGCGGCTCATTTGTTTACAGTCATCTAAGCTGGTATCGTCTTCTGGGTTGCGAACCTCCACTTTTAAGACGGGGGGGCTTTCATTGGTATAAAAGGCAATTTCAACCAATTCTAAGCCCAGATCATCGGCAATGGGAGTAGCAATTTCAGTAATTTGGGGAATCAGGGGATGAGTCATGATTCTACACTAAATCAGTCAGAGTGCGACCGATAAAACTCGGTGGATAATCAGCCCGAATAGACTGTTGTTTGCTGTATCTGCCAGCTTAGTAGAAGATCTCAATTAACTTGTCTTGTCAAATCCCTAAAGGAGCTAATCTCATAGATTTTTAAGATCCAGCCAGCCTTGTTGTTGAGGGCAAGCAACAGCGAAATAACCCAATGCAAGTTTAGACATAGCGTTATTTCTTTAGGGCGCCACGGGATTTCAATCAGTAGAGAACGCCAATCCACACCAGACAATAAAAAAAGCGGGGTGGACCCACTTGTTGAAAGCTACTGTTCTGTCGGTGAGCAGTCGTTCCTTAATCAAGAGTAATAGATTGCTCACTCTCATTTAGTTTAACATGGTTATTAGTGAAATTGCTTTTTTTGCGCGGTTGCCGAAATTAGCTTGAAAACGCTCATGCAGTTAATTCTATACTCCAAACCGGATTGCCATCTTTGTGAAGGGCTTCAGGAAAAGTTGGAACAAGTTAGGGAGGTCTCTTTTGACTTAGAAGTACGGGATATCACCACCCGTGAGGATTGGTTTCAAGCTTACCAATATTCGGTTCCCGTTTTGCGTCGGCAAGTAGATGGTCGGGAAGAAACCTTGCCCCGTCCCTCGCCTCGGGCGTCAGTGGGACAATTAACCCAGTTGTTGCAACAATATCAAACTTAGGTGTGATTAGATTTTCATTGGGGGTCTTACTTTTAAAAGTTCATTGCCGCCGCGCTGAAATTCATACACCGTTTTTTCGATGTTGGTGTAATACCCTTGTGCGGTTAGGGTTTCTAAAATGGAATCTAGATGCCGCGATTTAAAACTCGTAAAATTTTGTACCAGGGGAAAAATGCGAACTTCTTTGGCTACCCGACATAGTTCCCGAATTGATTGGAGATGAAATTGCCAAGAAAATTGTTGGGAATAGGTAAATAGCAGGTGAGAAGAAACGGCTAAATCAAAGGTATCGTTGGCAAAAGGAAGTTCAGGAAAACCCATGTCTCGATAACGCCCTTGTTCTTTTCCTTGGGGAAAGTCTGCCAGGAATGTTTTCATGGCAGCCAATCTTGCCTCGCCTAAAGCCTCTGGGGTTCCTACTTTATCCCAAACAAATTGATCGAAATTTTGATGCAATCCTTGAATAATCATCGGATAGGTTTCATCAATGCGTTGTTGAATTTGTTGCGGTGTAAATTGATAAATCGGGTCGCAGGAAATGACAGTTTTCCCTTGCTGTTTCATGACCGCATTAAAACTTGCCGGCCCGCCAGCACAATCGAGGATTGATAATTCCAATTCGTTTGCGCTTAGGTTAAACATTTCCAGATAGTCTTGAAAAGAACGTCCCCAAGAAACCACGTTTTGAAGTTGAAACATTTGGTCTTAGGCGCGGTGATCTTCAATTAATTATCTTGATTAACAATATAATTTATTATAATAATAACATGGTTAATTCCTTTTTGCCTCCAATTTATGATAATCAATTAAGTTCACAATGGCGCTTTTATTAAAAATTAGTCTTCTGCTTTTTGTTAGTTTATTTAGTTTTGGTTGTTCCTCAACTCCATCATTAAATACTTCTGTTAATTCTCAATACTCGGAATGCAACAAAAAAGAGTCAGTTCCTAATTCTAGCCAATACCAAGAAATTCCTTTAAATAAAATTGCTAATCACTCTTCCAATCATCAACAAAACCAAACAACAAATCTAATCGGAAACGATCCGAAACAACTTGTCCTCCAACATTTCGACTTACCGGAAAAACAAGACGCTTCAAAACAAGAAATTACCGCGATTTGTACAGATTCTAAACAAGTAATTGTTCTCCTCACAAAAACCGAATTACTGGATGATTCTGTTGCAGGAATTCGCTATTATGCGGCGTTAGTTCCGGTGGAACAAGGGTGGCGCCTTGCCTGGGCAGGCAGACAACAAAAATGTCATCCTGGACGAGGCCATACGGATTGGTCAACAGAACTTTGCCTCTAACCAGGAAATTGCTTCCGCAAGCAAGATCTAACTCCGCGACGTTTTATAATTTCAAAAATCCTTCACCCGAGCAAACCTATGTCAGAATGGCAACCTACCCTCGCCCAACATTATCACGAGCGCACGAAATACGATCCCGAAACCATTGCTAAAAAGGGCCGTTCCCTGGACTGGCGTCAGCAACCGGTTCCCTATAAGGATTATCAATTAGGAACGGCCTATGATCTAAAACCCTATCTCAATGATCCGCCCAAGGATGAAGAGAATTGGGAAAAATGGCATCGCCTTTCTCGATTTCTACTCTTATCTTATGGAGTAACTGCAAAATTGCAAACCCCTTCCGGCGAGAATATTTTTTTGCGTTCCGCCCCTTCTGCAGGGGGGCTTTATCCGGCGGAAGTGTATTTAGTGGTGAGAGAATTATCGTTTTTACCTCCCGGTTTATATAATTATCAATGTCAAAGCCATTCCTTAATTCACTTCTGGGAAGATTCGGTTTGGTCTGACCTAAAAGCGGCGTGTTTTTGGCATTCCAGCCTGGAAAATACAGAAGTTGCGATTGTTATTTCTTCAGTATTTTATCGTTCCGCATGGCGGTATGAAGATCGCGCTTATCGGCGCATTTTTTTAGATACAGGCCATTTATTAGGCAATCTGGAATTAGCCGGAAGTTTATGCGATTATCGTCCTCATTTAATTGGGGGATTTAATGATCAAGAAATGGACGAACTGCTTTATTTAGATCCGAAAAAAGAAGGCGTCATTACAGTTGCTGCCTTAGCAGATTTATTAGAAATTCAACAAAATTTACCGCCCTCCCCAACGGTTTTACCCTCAAAAGCAAACCATCATTTTCCGGCAGAAATTCCCGACGGCGAGTTACTTTATTATTTGCACGAATTTACCAAAATCGAAAGTGAACCAAATACGAGTTTAAGGCAAGTAACGAATCAGGAGAAAGAAGATAAATATAATTTTCCATTCTGCTTAAAAGTTTCGACAAAAATTGATCCCTTCCAGTGGGGGGAAAACTTAGAAGGCTTACAGGAAACTATTCTCAAACGTCGTTCCACCCGTGGATTTAATGGAGAAGCAATAACCTTGGACGAACTAAAGCAACTCCTTAATTTTACGTATCAACCGCAGGATTATTGGCGACAAGGACTAGATGCCCATCCCGACTTTTTTGATTTGAATTTAATTTCCACATTTGTGGCAGTTTCCAGTGTCACTGATTTAGAAGATGGATGCTATTATTATGCGCCCAATGCCCAAGAATTGCGACAAATTCGTTTCAAAAATTTCCGGAAAGATTTGCATTATTTATGTTTAGGCCAGGAGTTGGGACGAGATGCGGCTGCTGTGGTATTTCATACTGCTGACTTGAAACAAGCCATTGCCTTATACGGCGATCGCGTCTATCGTTATTTACATATGGATGCTGGACACTTGGGACAACGCCTCAATTTAGCCGCCATCTATCTGCAACTGGGCGTCAGCGGCATTGCCGGCTTTTTTGATAACCAAGTGAATGAAGTCTTAGGCATTCCTGAAGATGAAGCCGTGTTATATATTACGACATTAGGTCGCCCGCGACGGGGCTAAGTTTAATTCGTTGATTGCAATAGCAAGGTTTTAATCTCATGGCTATGGAACTGCACAGAAATCCGATTATTGCTGATCGCGTTCTCAGTTTCCTGATTCCAATGTTCTAACAAGTTCGTTTCACAATAGGAACTGACACCAACTCCGAAATTAACTGTTGCTTCTTGTTCTTGTTCGGTTTCGTTATATAATCGCAACACTAACCTTCCCGGTTCCGCTGCTGGTTTCAAGGCCGATAAAATAATGGTCGTATTATCAATCGCGCACAGGGATCCATACCGCGATAACTCTCCCCTCCCTTGAATATAAGGCAGATAAGGCATTTCTCTTGCCCAAGCCGGATGGGCAAACTCCCGGGCATAACGGATGACGGTTTGTTGATCTAAAGGCGCGATGCCATAAGTAAGTTCAGCATTCATTTCCCGTTGACACTGGGCGCCAGGAGTGGGAACGGAAGGCCCTGCTTGACAAGGGCGAATGCGGCCTTTCCCCACAGAGAGATACCCCACAGCGCGAAGCAAGGTAATGGCCACTTGATCGCCGAGTACTTCATATTCGGGTAAACCGCGGTTGGCAACCCACACTTGGTAATTGTCTCCTGGAAAGAGAACAAAGTCGCCTTGGTGATGGGTGGGATAGTCTAATTCTCCGGGATAAGTTTGGTAGCGTTGAGGATGGCTTTCCGGTGTCCGCAGCGAGGGTTTCTTGCGGGAAACAAGCCGAAAATGCCCATCGGCCAGGGATTGATTGGTGGAAAAACCTATAGGAAGCAGGGCGCGTATACGTGTATTCTCCACCGTATTTTCGTAGTTTATTTCTATTCCAACGGAGGCATGGGGGGTTAAGGTGATATCAACGGTGAAGGTGAGAGTATCTTCGCCAAACCCACCTGTCTTTGCACTGTAGCCTTTCGGAACAGTTAGCGAATAGGTAAGCTGTAAGGTATCACTTTTGTGGGGATGAACAGTTGCCGTTTCTAAAGCGGCTAAGTTGGGTTCAAATTCGGGAACCGGACTAAAGGAGTAAGTGTCCCCGGCATCGAGTTGATATTCCAACTGGAGAAACTCGGAGAGGGTGGTGTCGGTTGTTTTTTCTGTGAGAGTAAGGCAATTGTCAGCGACTGCCACTCGATACCGTTCATTTTCCAGAACTAATTCCCTGTCTGTTGTTTTCTCAGGTAAAGACTGATTAGCTTGGTCAGAGATTACGGCTTGCTCTAACCGTTGATAAACATGAACTAATTGATAGCCTAAGGGTGGGACTGTTACTGTAAACTGAATATCGTAGCGTCTGCCCCAAGTGGTTTCCAAATAGCGCGATCGCGCCCTGGGGGCTTCTGTATTCACCACATTAACGGCAATCGCGTTGCCCTGGCCATCACAACCGGCTAAGGCAAGGGGAGGCAACGGTTCTCCCCATTCCCCATCGGGGTTGGGAAAATAAATCGTTGTTTCTACTGTATAGGTGGCTTCCCAAGGGTGGGGATTCCAAACAAAAACATCGCTGGTATCGTTTCCCGTTTGCTGGGGCGCAACAAATCCCTGTTGCAACAAAGTTTCCAACTGTTCCGCCAACACCGCTTCCCCAATCTGTTCAATTTGACGGAAACGGGATTCGCCATCCTCATGAACGCCATCCACACTGCAACCGCAAATATCGTCATGGGGATGGTTTTTTAGCAACAACCGCCAAGCATGATGCAAAAACGGACGGGCATCATTGCCCCAACCCAAAGCGTCTAACCACGCACTTATCGGTTCCGCATAACTGGATAATAACCGTTGCGCAATATGATTCTGCTGTTTCAGATACATCCGTGTGGAGTAAACACTAGCAAGAATGGGTTGATCCGCATTGCCGATTAAATCTCCCTGATAGATTTGATGGGGTTGATTTTCCGATTTAATGGTTTTCACGAACTCGGGAATCGTACCTTGCGTTAATTCAATCCCTTCCAATCGTTCATTGAGTTGCGTTAATATCCTGGGAATTTCCTTTTGTACCGGCATATGATCAAAGCCGTTGCTGAGTAAGACGGTTTCTTCTGCTTGCAGGGGCAACATGGTGTCTAACACTTGTTCCACCTGTTGTTGGGCGAGATCTAAACTTGCCGTATCTCCCTCAAACCGGCCAAAGACGCTATTGTGACCTAATGCCCCGGCAGGAAAATATCCTTCCCGTTCATAAATGGCTAAAACGGTGGAACCATCCGGGGCTTGCCAATTAAAAATTGCGCCGTGGCTGTCTTTGGTTTCGGCATCCAACCCGCGCATAAATAGATAACTATCAATTTCAAATCCCTGTAAAATTTGGGGCATCTGGGCAAAATGACCGAAGGGATCCGGCAAATAGCCCACTGCCATATAATTGCCGAATTCTTGACACCAATTGCGACCTTCTTGTAAGTTTCGAATGACTGCTTCTCCACTCACCAAAAATAAATCGGGCATAGTGTACCAAGGGCCAATTAAAATTCGTCCCGACTGAATTAATTGTTGGAGACGAGGTTTTTGATCCGGGCGAATTTCTAGATAATCTTCTAATAAAATGGTTTGGCCATCCAGGGTAAACGCGCGAAAATTTGCGTCATTTTCTAAAACCGTTATTAATTCATCAATCATCCGCACTAGCCGGTGGCGAAAAGACTGAAACGGAAGATACCAAGCGCGATCCCAGTGGGTATGCGAAACAATAATGCCTCGAATTGTTGTCGTTTGCGATTTTTTTTTAAACTCATTTGTTGTTTTCATAATTATTCACTTTAATTTATTTTTTTTAGTAATATTACGAGTTAGTTTTAGGCAATTAATTGAAACTTTATTATAAAAAAGGACTCCCTTGAATGACGGAAATTAAAATCCAAAAACTTAAACTTGTTATACCAATAATAATTACAACTAGTCCCAGCAGTAAAGCAATTAAAAATAACCAATCGGCTTTTTCCCTGGTTTCAGCGGAGGCAAGCTGTTTTTCCAGTAAACTTTGATTCTTGGCATTAGCCTTCCAAAATACATCAAAAATATCGCCCAATCCGGGAATTAATCCGATAATGGTTTCCAAAACAACATTGAAAAACATCCGGATTAAGGTAGCCCGAGACGCCCCTAAACGCGCTCCCTCAAAAATAATGTATCCTGATAAAACTGCCCCGAGATAGTCTCCCATGCCAGGAACTAAACCCAGCAAAGGATCAATGCCAACTCGGTAAGATGTGCCTGGAATCGTAACGGCGTTATCTAGAAACTGGCTCAAACGACGCACTCGGGTGAATGCCGGGTCAGATTTAGTAGAATCATGCTCCTGCATATTGACGCAATTCCTTTATCTTTTGATATAATTGATAGGGGTGAATGATGGCGGCATAGCCAAGCGGTAAGGCAGGGGCCTGCAAAGCCTTTATTCCCCAGTTCGAATCTGGGTGCCGCCTTTTTCAATTCCTAACCAAGACTTGTTGCAAGGAAGCACCAATTGCGATTGCATTCTATTCCAGTCCTATCACTTCCCCATCGCCGGAAACCACTTCGCCAATATCATAAGCATTAATTTGTTGCTTTTTCAAAAAAGCGATGATTTCCTCAGCAATAGTGGGCGGTACAATCAAAACAAAACCAATGCCCATGTTAAAGGTGTCATAAAGCGTTTCCGCACTTAACTCTCCCTTTTGAGCTAACCAAGAGAAAATGGAAGGGATGGACCAACTTCCGGGATTGAGACGGACTGATTGATCGTTGCCTAAACTCCGAGGCAGATTTTCGGGAAGCCCACCGCCAGTAATATGGGCCATGCTATGAATTTCATAGCCGCTGCGAATAGCTTCCAACACCGGCGGCACATAAATCCGGGTTGGCGTCAGCGCAACCTCTGCTAGAGGTTTTTCCCCTAATTCGGGAAACGTGGCTGACCAATCGATCCCTTGATCCGCAACAATTTTACGAACCAAACTAAAGCCATTGCTGTGTATCCCTTTACTGGCTAATCCAATGACGCGATCGCCGACTTCTACCTGAGAGCCATCTAACAAACGGCTTTTTTCCACAATCCCCACACAAAATCCGGCTAAATTATACTCTCCTTCCTGATAAAATCCCGGCATCTCGGCAGTTTCTCCTCCCAATAAGGCACAGCCGCCGACTTGACAACCGGTACTAATCCCTTCCACGACCGCTTGCAATTGTTCCGGTTCTAACTGGCCTGTGGCAATATAATCCAGGAAAAATAAGGGTTCTGCGCCACAGGTCAAAATGTCGTTGACACACATGGCGACTAAATCAATTCCCACCGTATTATGCTGATTTAGCATATGAGCGAGTTTGAGCTTGGTACCAACCCCATCAGTACCCGACACCAAAACAGGTTCTGTGTAACCTGTGGGCAACTGAAAATAGCCGCCAAAGCCTCCTAACCCGCCTAATACTTCCCGACGATGGGTTTTCTGGACTAATTCACTGATTTGCTCAACAAATGAGCGTCCTGCTTCGAGATCAACCCCTGCTTGTTGATAATCCATATGCGAAACCTCTTTGTTACCTTGTATTGGATTTGCTTAATATTTACTTTATTAAATTTAGGTTAACAACAAGTTATAATATTCTGCGGTTTTGTATCTCAGTTAAATTCAACTGTGGATCATCAATATTTAGCAAATCAGAGTAAATTTACTTTTCAATAAGCATGAGTAGATGCTATAAGGTATCGTATGTTTGTTTGCTAATATATATTTCTAGATAGAGGTAAATGATTCTTAATCTGTTGAAAAATAAAGCGAAAGAGTGGAAGTGAGGAGGGGTTCATGAAAAATCAACTTCGATCTATGGCAATTGTTGCGGTTGTCGCCAGTACTTTCAGTACTGGTATCTTCTCTATTGGAGGGGAAAAACGGGCCGCAAAAGCTCTCAGCGATTCCAGCCAAACAAGTCAAACAGAGAGATTATCGCAATCAAAGGCTGAAACACTGCTGGCTCGGATGCGTGGCCAAGCATCCTGGTATGGTTATCGTTTTCACGGCCGTCGTACTGCTAGCGGTGAACCCTTCGATGCAACTGAGTATACCGCAGCTCACCGGAGTTTACCCCTTGGTACGAAAGTGAGAGTAACCAATTTGAGAAATGGCCGCTCAGTGGTTGTCCGCATCAACGATCGCGGTCCTTATGTGGGGGGACGGATTATTGATTTATCTAAAGCGGCCGCTAGAGCCATTGGCATGCTCGGTTCGGGAACAGCACCGGTTCGGATGGAAATCGTTGGCCGATAATGAAGATACCCTAAAATAGCAACAGTGAGACTTTGCTCTCACCTGTTAAGTTGTTGAGAAAAGGGTAAAAACGGTGCGTCTGTTCAGAACAATCGCGGGAGTACGAACGCAACTCAAATCCGCCTGGCAAAACGGCCAAAATATTGCTTTGGTTCCCACAATGGGAGCCTTGCATGCCGGTCATCTCCGCTTGATTTCTCAAGCTGTTGAGGAAAATGATGTTATCGTTGTTAGCATTTTCCTCAACCCTTTACAGTTTGAACCGGGGTCTGATCTGGAACAATATCCCCGTCAACTGGAACAAGATTGTCAATTATGCGAGGAAGCTGGCGTCGATATTGTTTTCGTGCCTTCGGTGGAAGAACTTTATCCTCATGGGAGCGACGTAACCGGAACTGAGAGTCAACAGAAAGTGACCCGGGTGGTTCCCCCCAAAGACATGACGTCCCAGATGTGCGGCCAGACTCGCCTAGGCCACTTTGAGGGAGTCGCAACAGTGGTGGCGAAGCTGTTTAATATTATTCAACCGACTAGGGCTTATTTTGGCCAGAAAGACGCGCAGCAATTAGCCATTATTCGCCGTTTAGTTGCCGATTTAAATATTCCTGTCGAGATTTGCGCTTGTCCCATTGTCCGGGAAACATCAGGGCTTGCTTACAGTTCTCGCAATCAGTATTTAACCCCTCAACAGAAACAACAGGCACAAGGATTGTATCAAGGATTGCAGCAGGCAAAGGAAGCATTTGAACAAAATCAAATTCGCACAGCACAAGCCTTAATTGAATCCCTTCAGGAAAAACTCCCTGGGAATCCTTCACAGTGGGATTATATGGCATTGGTTCACCCAGATACGTTGCAACCGTTGGCGGAAGTCGATAAAAAAGCCTTATTAGCTCTGGCCGTCCATGTGGGAGAAACTCGCTTAATTGATAATATTATCCTGCGCGATCGCGCCCCGATTATTGCCATTGATGGGCCGGCAGGGTCTGGGAAATCCAGTGTTACCCGTCGCGTTGCTTATGAGTTAGGCTTATTGCATCTGGATACTGGGGCCATGTATCGGGCATTAACTTGGTTAGTCCTCAACTCCCAAATCCCGCTAGATGATGAGGCCGCAATTGCCGAGTTAGTCTCGCAAGCCGACATTCAATTAGAGCTGAGCCATCGCCGGGAAGCCCCAGTAAAAGTGACGGTAAATGGGGAAGATGTTACCCAAGTTATCCGCAGTAGTTTAGTGACGCGCAACGTTTCCGCCATTGCCGCCCAGAAAGCGGTACGGGACAAATTGTTGCAAAAACAGCGACAGTGGGGAGAAAAACGAGGCTTAGTCGCAGAAGGGCGAGACATTGGTACTCATGTTTTTCCCAATGCCGAATTGAAAATCTTTCTCACGGCTTCTGTGGGAGAACGGGCGCGGCGACGACAACAGGAACTGGTAACCCAAGGACAAGAAAATGTGGATTTGGAAGAACTTCAAGAAGCGATTCAACAACGGGATACCTATGACAGCGATCGCGCGATCGCGCCTTTGAAAAAAGCGCCGGATGCCATGGAATTGGTAACAGATGGGTTAAGCATTGAACAAGTGATTGAAAAAATTATCCATCTATATCGCGATCGCTTTTCAAGGCCTCATCAACCTTAAGTTCCAACTTTTGCAAATTAGCGGGGAGGAAATTGACGCGAAGAGAAGATTCAATCGCGCCTTTTCCTTAAGAGACGGTTTCAGTTTGACGACTGGCCAAACGGCCTAATCCCCAACAAGCTAAGGCATTGAGCAGTAAATAGCTTCGGGCTAACCAACCGCTGCCTAATCCCCAGACCGCTGGAGAAACAAAGGCACTAATGGCAAGGAAAGAGGCAACGCCTAAACTTGTTCCAATGGCAAACCAACGCCAACGGGGATGCTGTAGGAGTAACAGGATTAGTCCCAATGGAATCAACGCACTGGCAAAGAAGGGATTAAGCGTTGTTGTCCCGGGGATCATATTTCCCAACTCGGGAATGGAACTTCCCATGACTCGGAAGGGGGCTTGGGGTAAATCAAAGATATAAATCTCTCGTAGGAAGAATAAGCCCGAACTACCGGCAATAATGCCGCTTGCCAAAGACCAACTCCAGGCGAAGGGAAAATAGTTTCGCAACAACCAAGCCAGGAGATAACCGCCAATGACAGTTGCCAGTTTGAAGGGCAGCATGATGGTACCGCCATCAATCCAGAAACGCGGATTGAGATACCCATTATCCCGCATCCAACAGAAGAAATCGCGAACGCTAATTTGGCCGCGCATTGCCAATTTGACAGCTTCCCCAGCATCTAATTGTCCCACACCGTAATGATTTTGGGGATCTTCGGCAACTTGGCGCACCGACTGTTTCAAAACACTTAGGACTTCTGCCGGTTCCGTAATTCCTGAACTTCTGACTAACGCGGCTACGCCAGCGACGTGAGGGGCAGCCATGCTAGTGCCTTGATAGCCGGTGAAAACGCCTTCTCCTGTATCGGGACTAATGGTATTTTGAACAATTTTTCCGGCATCGCTGCCGCCGGGGGCAGAAATATCCACCCCTGCTCCATAGTTGGAATAGTTGGCTTTCGCCCCAGCTGCATCTAGGGCAGATACCCCAATAACATGAGGATAACGGGCAGGATACGCCGCAGCATTTTGATTGGAATTGCCCGCCGCCGCGACAATCACCACATCTTTTTCATGGGCGTAGTTAATTGCCTCGGAAACAATATGACTGTCGCCAAACCCGCCGAGACTCAAATTAATCACATCAGCGCCATGATTGGCAGCGAAACGGATGCCTTCAGCAATATCGGCAACCGTTCCGCCGCCGTTGCCATCCAACACTTTAATGGGCATAATTTTGGCTTTATAGGCAATGCCGGCCACCCCATAGCTGTTATTGGTGGATTGGGCAATTGTCCCCGCGACATGGGTGCCATGTCCCACATCATCATCGGCTCGCCCCTGATCATTGACAAAATCATACCCGTTGACAAATTCTGTTTGTTTTAAGTCGGGAACTTGCGTCACGCCAGTATCAATAACCGCGACAGCAACGCCCTCCCCTTGGGAATTATCCCAAGCTTGTTCCACATTAATGCTTCGAAAATTCCACTGTTGGCTATAATGCGGATCGTTAGGAACGGCAAAGGCTTGATAGCGATAGTTGCGATCAATTGCTTCTGTTGTTCCTTGGAGCAGTTTTTTCAGAGGATTGAGTGCGGGGAGTTCCTCTTCCGATTTTAGAACATAAACGCGATCGCGATCGGAAAACTCACTATTGAGTTGAGCAGTCGCATGATACTTTTCTTCAATCGCACTTAATTTGTTTTCAATAACGTCTTGGGAAATATCGTTGCGAAAATCAAGGACATAAGAGTGATAGGTGCCTTGATTGGCCTTGCCGGAAAAACTCCATAAGGCAAGTGTTAACCCTAGAAAAAACAAGCCGAAGATAAGAAGTCGTTTCATGATTCGGTGTGGTGACTCGCTGTTATCGGCTATTTTAGAACAAATTGATAATTGTTGTCGCAGTGTTGAGTTCTCCATGTTTTTCAAAACATGGATTCCAAATGTGGTTACGAAACAAGATTAAATCTCGTTTCTCCACATTTACGATATGATTTCTTCAGCGA
>PXPI01000015.1 GCA_003021905.1 Cyanobacteria bacterium SW_9_44_58
GACCTCGTGCCTAGGCGATAGGACTTGTGCGTTCTAGGGTACTAACACTCACCTACAAGGTCATAGAGTTGTCATCTGAAAGGGATTAAAGTGCGAACTTAACCTTATCGGTTCCCCCTCAGAAGCCAGTCATCCCCCTGCTAGGAGCAGGTTTCGACTGAACGAATCGCACTACGGAGTGCTTCTCTCAAGATATTGATTGCTGCATTTTCATCTCGATCTAAACAAGTTCCGCAATGACATTGATGCGTTCTTGTTGACAGAGACTTTTTCACAATCCGTCCACAATTAGAGCATTCTTGGCTTGTGTAGTGGGGAGGAACGGCTACCGTCACCTTCCCAAACTTTTTCGCAAAATACTCTAACCACACTCGGAATTGATACCATCCTACATCTGAAATTGCTTTAGAAAGATTATGATTTTTAACTAAATTTCTAACCTGTAAGTCTTCGTAGGCAATGAAGTCGTTAGACAACACAACGCAACGCGCCAGTCTCTTGGCGTGTTCACTACGTTGCCTACTTATTCTCAGGTGTTTCTTAGCTAATCGTTGTCTTGCTTTCTTGCGATTAGATGAGCCTTTTTGTTTACGGGAAAGCCGACGTTGAGACCGTTTTAACTCCTTTTCTCCCTTACGGAAAAAGCGAGGATTCGGTTCTTTATGCCCAAGGCTATCGGTGTAGAAATCACTTAAGCCAACATCTAAGGCAATGGCTTGTTGAGTTGGTTCAACCTCTTCAGTTACATCAACATTAATGCAAAACTGACAGTAATAACCGTCAGCGCGTCGAATTAACCGCACTCGTCTAATCTGCTCTTTTGAATAGAAGTAAATATCCCGACTGCCAATTAACTTAACTCGACCAATACCATTTCCATCCGTGAATGTGATGTGCTTTTTGGTATTGGGGTCAATTTTCCATCCCGTTGTCTTATATTCAACAGAACGGTTATTCTTTTAGTATTTCGGGTATCCTTTCTTTCCAGCTACTTTCTTCTTGCAATTGTCGAAAAACCGACTAATTGCCGACCATGTCCTCACCTTCGCTCCGGTCTCAGCAGCAGACTGTCTAGCTTGGGAGTTGAGGTTTTTCGCCCACTCAAATTCTTCAGCTAAACGTTTGCATTGCTTATTCAAGTCATATTTGGTTGCACCATGATTGTCTTCCCAGTAACGAAGAGCTTTATTTCGGATGAACTGAGTTGTCCGAATTGCCTCGTCAATGGCGTTATATTGAGTTTTCTTAGCTTTTACTTTGTACTCAATGACAAGCATGGTTAAGCTGATTAAAGTAGCTGAAAATATTATAGCACAGATAGGTAGAGTTTGTTAAGCTAAAGGTGTTGAACCTTTCGCTTAACGCGCCTTATATCCAACGTCTAAAGACGCTTGGTTTTACGGCGATTTCTATAATTGATGATCTTGTAGCAGATTATTTTTTTAAGGCGCGTTGCACCGTCATGACATCCACTTGATCATCTTCGACGAGCAAAATATTGAGCCATGGATGAGTGTTATCTCAAAAATGCAATACACTAGAAAATAAAGCCGAAAATACAATGAGCCAATCCCTTAAGCAGTTCGCAATTTATCTAGGCATACTCGCTTTGGGAGGCACCACAGGATTTTATGCCAGCGAGTTTTTCCGGGAAAAGCCTTCGAAACAGGTGACGCCTCCCTCTGTGCAACCCATCCAACTTCCCCAATCTTCTTCTCCCCCCTCTGCCCCTTCTCTGGAAAATTCGAGTTTTATTGCCAAAGCTGCCCAAACCGTGGGACCGGCAGTGGTGCGCCTCAATGCAGCCCAAATTGTATCACAACAGGAACAAAAACGGTTTTATCGACGATTTCTTCCCGGAGAATCTCCTGAACGGCGCCAACGGCGAATTCCTCAAGGCACTGGCTCTGGTTTTATTTTTAGCTCAGATGGGCTGGTATTGACCAATGCTCATGTGGTGGAAGAGGCTGATGCAGTCAAAGTCACTCTCAAAGACGGCCGCAGCTTTCAGGGAAGCGTCGTGGGAAGCGATCCCATTACGGATGTGGCAGTAATTAAAATTCCGGCGCAGGATTTGCCCACAGTCTCCCTGGGAACCTCGGAGGAGATTATGCCAGGGGATTGGGCGATCGCGATCGGCAATCCCTTAGGCTTAGATAATACGGTGACAGTGGGAATTATTAGCGCAACTGGGCGTTCCAGTTTCCAAGTGGGAATTCCCGACAAACGGGTGAGTTTCATTCAAACCGATGCCGCCATTAATCCCGGCAATTCCGGCGGGCCGCTGCTCAATGCCGAAGGGGAGGTTATTGGGGTAAACACAGCCATTCGGGCCAATGCCCAAGGGTTAGGCTTTGCCATTCCCATTGAAATTGCCGCTCGCATTGCCAATCAACTCATTGCTCAGGGAGAAGCCAAGCATCCCTATTTAGGGATTCGCATGGTTACCTTAAGCCCCAGTGTGCGCAAGGAACTGCAGGGGAATCAGGAGTTTAATGTTCCGGTGAAAGCTGAGGAAGGGGGACTGGTGGTGGAAGTAATTAATAATTCTCCTGCCGATCGCGCCGGGTTTCGCAAAGGTGATATTATTTTGGAAGTAGGCGGGAAGGCCATCGAAACCAGCAACGAGGTGCAACAAGCAGTGGAAAAAAGTCAAATTGGCAACCGGTTAACGGTGAGTGTCAATCGTAACGGGAACCAAAAAACACTGACGGTTCGCCCTGGTCAATTCCCCCGCGATCAATTGGACTAAGCGAGCTTATGGCGACAATAAATCAACCTCAACCTAGGATTACTCCCGATACCAAGGAACCGAAATTCGGTTTCAATCGTTATGCCGAACGCCTCAACGGTCGCGCGGCGATGGTGGGGTTTACGGCAATGCTGTTGGTAGAATGGTTAACAGGGAAAGGCGTGTTATCGTGGTTAGGGCTCCTCTAATCATTCGTTACCGTAGAATTTGTCCCCTTTGAAACGGCTAATGCTCAAGGAAAGCATGAATATTTCATTACCTCGCTTTGTTACTCGTGCTTATCGCAAAGAACCCATTTCTGCCTTTATCTTTACCGTCGGGCTAGTCGATGCTGTCATTGGCGGGGTGGGAACGCGTTGGAGTTTATTAACATTGGGATTGTTAGTTGGGGCAAGCGCGATCGCGCTGCGGTGGTGGCAAAGCTATCAATATCGCGGCATTTCCGATCGGAAAGCAACAACGCGCTATCTCACCGGTTCTGACGCCGCTCGTCCGCTACCCCCGCTACAGAAAATGCAACGTCCGTCTCGCCGCTATTCAGGACGTTAAGGCATGCCCAAGCGATTGTTTTCTGAGATATTGTTCAAACCATAAACTGGCTAATGAGGCAGGCATTAGCGCGATCGCGCCTTTACTCTGGCGAGTATAACAGAGCGGAACGCTACGAGCATCCCCATCTCGCATCAAATAGGGAGCTGTAGGAGGTTATTCTTGCTGAATCATGGAAGCTAATGTGTTTAATAATTCCTGCTCGTTATAGGGCTTGGAAAAATAGGCGGATGCCCCCAATTTCATCGCTAATTGGCGGTGTTTTTCGTTGCCGCGGGAGGTTAACATCGCAATCGGCAGGTGCTTAAATTGGGGATGGCCTTTAATTTCCCCCAATACCCCGTAACCATCTAAGCGAGGCATTTCAATATCGCAAATCGCCGCTTGAATGGGCAAGCCGTTGAAAATTTTATCCACCGCTTCTTGTCCATCTTTGGCTTGTTCCACTTGATACCCGGCTTTTTCTAAGGCAGAGGCTAAATAACGACGGACATGAATGGAGTCGTCAACAATGAGAATCGTCTCGCTAGCAATGTCAGCGGCAACCTCCCTTGTTGCCTCATGTTCCGTTTGCGGTTGTTGCAACCAACTCAACAGTTGGGTGGGATCGACCAGCGGAATGGGACGGCCATCGCCTAAAACCGTTGAACCAGTGACACCAGGGGGTAAGGGAAGGGGACTGTCCACGCTGCGCAATGCTACTTCCTGCTGCTGCCAGAAACGGTCGATTTTAATGCCTTGGGACCCGCCATTGTAGTTGACAACAATCACCGTTGGGCGATCCAGGGTAGCAGTTCCTTCCATGTCGAAGGGTTTAATGGGCCGATTGAACCGGCACCATTGTTCTAACGTAAACACGGGAATCGTGTAAACACGGGAATCGTGCCGTCATTCCAAAACATTTCCCGGGACGCATCAATTGCCTGGCTAAATGGGGCAAAGGCTTGCACCGCCTCCACTGGAAGGGCGAATACCACCCCGCTGCTTTCTGCAATGACAACGCGGGCAATGGAGACAGATAGGGGGAAGCTAATGTTAAAGGCGGTTCCTTCCCCCAGTTTGGTATCGATATCGATTTCACCGCGAATTTTTTCTAAGTTGGTGCGGACAACATCCATCCCCACACCGCGCCCGGATAATTCCGTCACGCGATCGGCAGTGGAAAAGCCGGGTGCAAAAATGGCATCCAATAGTTCGCGATCGCTAATGTCTCCAAGTTCTGACCGAGACGTTCCCATTTTTTCCAGGCGATCCTTAATTTTTTCGCGATCAATGCCGCCGCCATCATCGGAAATGGAAATCGTTGTTTTATTCCCGCGATTGACAGCACTGAGGGTGATCGTTCCCTGTTTCGGTTTTCCTCGCGCCACTCGCGTTTGCAGGTCTTCAATGCCATGATCGAAGGCATTGCGGATCAGATGATTTAAAGGTGCAGAAAGGGCTTCAAAGGCAGCGCGATCGATCAGGGTATTTTCTCCTTGAATCTCAAGGGAAACCGGTTTGTCATACTGTAGCGATAAATCCCGAATCACCCGTCGAAACCGCTTGACGGCTTCGGAAAAGGGACGGGTTTGCACCTTAGTAATTCCCTGCTGCAAGTCGCTGGTGGTGAAGTTCAGATCCCCCATTAATTCACTGACTTCCCGGGAACTAACTTCAATATCATTGGTGACTTCCTGTAACTGAACAATGGTTTCAATTTGTTCTTGGAACAGCAAGTGCAAATCGCTGTAGCGATCCATCTCTAAGGTGTCAAATCCTTCGGTGTTTTGAGCGTTTTGAGATGCCGTTTGCAACTGATGGGAAACATGATTGTTCTCAGATAAGTTGAGTTGGTCGTACCATTTCCGCAGTTGGGTATTGGCTTGTTCCAGTTGCTGGGTTCTGGATTTACTGAGACTGACAAATTTTTCCAGTTCTTTCATCCGGGAATTGAGCCTTTCCCGTTCTAGAATGAGACGGCTGAACAAGGTATTGATGCGAGCGAGTTGTTCCACAGAAACCCGAACTGTTGTCTCTTCTCGTTGAGAGGGAGTTGCTGCTGGTTGGGCTTGTGTGTCTGTTGTTTGGTTATTGTCAGGAACAGTTTCTTCTGCTTGTGTCGCTGATTCCGTTTCTGCCTCCTCTGAAAATGGAAATTGTTCAATTTCTTGTTGCAGTTCTGCAAGTTCTGAGGAATCAAAGTCTATGTTTTCAATTTCCACTTCCTCTGAAGACTGGGATGATTCAACTTGTTGTTGGGAGCCTGTCAGTTGGGAGGAATCAAAGTTTAGATTTTCTGTTTCTACTTGTTCTGAAGTATTATATTGTTCCGCTTCTTGTTGCAGTTCTGCAAATTCTGAGGGGTTGAATTCATCCAGCAGATCTGGAATGTCCCACTCTTCCCAATCTGTGTCTTCTGCCGCAACTTCGCTGGCATCAAAGGCAGTCGGCAAATGATCATAACGCCCCAGTTGAATCAGCGCTTGCGACAGTTCCCACTGCGCGATCGCGCTTCGAGCTAAGGAGGCGACTTTTTCTGGGCTTGTCTCAGCGACATGCTGTTTCACCGACTCGCAAAAACTAGTAAAGGCAACGCATTCAATCATCCGCCCAAAATCAGCCAGTTCGTCGCTGGTCGTTTTTAATTCCTGGGCCAGTTCATGGGGGGGAAGTATTTCCACTTGCTCTTTGAGCCGTTTTAGGCAGTCTTCTACCCCGCTGCCAAACAATAAATCAGCAAATCGCTTTGTTCTTCATTGGAAAGCAATGCGGTTTCATCAGCTTCGGTTAATTCTCCTAAGCGTTCCTGCAACGGGTCAAAAATCTGATGGGTTTGATGGTCCAGCCATTCCTGCTGAGGGGAATTTCCCTGACGATATTGTTCGCCGATTTCCCGCAAGCAATCAACCCCTTGCAGTAAGAGTGTTTCCAGTTGGGTATCAATTTCTAACTGTTGACACCGGGCTTGGAGAATTTTTAAGTAGTCTTCCAAGGAGTGGGCTGTCCGACTCAAGGGATTAAACCCCATCATCGCCGCGCCCCCTTTAATGGAATGAGCCGCCCGAGCAGCCGCATCCAATTGTTGTAAATCGACGCCGTTATCTGCGACTCCTAAAAGGGCCAACTCAAGCTGATCGCAATATTCAACCGCTTCTTCTAGAAAATCTTGTCTGGCTTGTGCTTCTGCATCCATCTTGTTTTACTCGTTATTGGTGCTGTCTTTGTCCACTTTGAACTGTTCCACTGAAGTTTCTAGGCGTTTAGCCACGTCACTGGTTTCTTGAATGGCTGCTGCGACCGCTTTAGACGTTTGGGAGCGGTCTTGAGAGGAGCGGGTCACTTGTTCCATCAGCTGAGACACCGCTTGGGAAGTTTCTGCCTGGGAAACAGTGGAATTGGAAATGGACTGCATCAGATTGTTAATTTCTTCCGAACGGGCCACCACTTCTCCTAACCGGGCTTGGGTTTCTTCGACGGAACGAGTGCTTTCAACCACCTCAGTGGTTCCCTGTTCCATGGTTTCAATAGCTTCTTGGGTATCGTTTTGAATATTGGCAACAATTTGGGAAATTTCTTTGGCTGCCGATGCCGACTGTTCTGCCAGGGATTCCACTTGTTCTGCAACTGCGGTAAAGCCTTGTCCCAATTCACCAGCGCGGTTGGCCTCCACACTAGCATTAATCGCCAGCAGGCTTGTTTTCAAGGAAATTTCATCAATAAGAGAGACCACTTGCGAGATTTTTTGCGCTGATTCTCCCATTTGTTTCATTTTCTTGGACGTTTCACCCACCGTTGACCGTAAGCCTTGGATACTTTGTACGGTTTGTTCCATGGCTTGGTTTCCTTCCTGAGCAGTTGTGAAAGCAGTATCCGCAATGCTAGCCGCTTTTTGGGCGTTATCGGCAACCTCTTGAATGGAGCGGTTCATTTCTTCCACTGAGTTCAGGGTGGATTGAATGTCGTCGGCTTCTTCAATAGCACTTTCTGCCAGTTGACGAATAGCCGTTTCGTTTTCTCCTAAGGAAGTACTGACGCGACTGGCGGCATCTTTCACTTGTCGCGCCGTATCCTGTAAGTTTTCTACAACTGCATTGAACAAGTCGGCAACAATTCCGATATCCCCTTCCATCAATTGGGCTCTAACAGTCAGGTCCCCTTCAGAAGCATCTTCAATATCGGTCATTAATCGGGAAACTTCTTCTTCTAATTCTTCCCGTTCCCGACGCTGTTGCTGGGCGGTTTCTTCTTGTTCCCGCAACAGTTGTTGCACTTGCTCAACCAGATTGTTATAGCTTTCGGCAAGGGCTTGGGTTTCCTGACTGCCTTGGGGGGTTGCCCGCACTGACAGATCTCCTGCTGCCGCTTTTTGCGCCGATTTTGATACGTTGCTTAAAGGAGCGGAAAGTTGATTGGCCAACATAAAGGCAACGCCGATGGCAACACCACCCAAAAGAAGACCGGTCAGCGCATATACAGGAATCAGTTCATTACCTGCCGAGGTCAGTACCTCATTATCCACAGAAGAAACCGCCACCCAGTCTGTTTGAGGAACCGTTGTCATTTCATAATTGCGTCCTTGGTACAGGAAAGAGACTCTCAGGTTGCGTTGTCCTGCTTCGGAAATATAAGGTTCGATTTCAAGATTGCTAACGTCAAATTGTTCAATTTCGTCACGCAGAGCAGTTTCTTTTTCTGTCTGTGCTCCTTTTGCCATTGCCCGGGCAATGGCTTCTATCGCTTCTCCCCCTTTAGTTTGTTGACTCTCAATGACCCCATCAGAGGTTACAGTAACAAACACATTAGCTGTAGTAGAGTCTAATATTTGGACTTGCCCCGTTTCTAAAATATCGGTATATTCCAACTCCGTTTCCACTGCCTCGAATACAGAGAATACAGAAGTAGGAATCCCCATTTTGATGATCCCTAAGAATTCTCCCGATTCCGGGTCAGTAATGGCCTCAACTGTATCAATGTGGGCACGCCTTGCCGATTCATCATATTCGAGGTCGCCCAACCATTGTCCTTGCTGTTTCCCTTGTTGCCACCAGGTTTCATCTGCTTGATAAACGTCCGAGATGGGTTGGTTGTAGGCAACATTAAACCCATTTTTTTCCGTAATAAACATTTCTGCGACGCGATCGGGCCCTGCAATTCGTTTCAAATAATTATTGAGAGCCGCATCCGCATTCAACAGCTTCGTTTCACTATAACGCTGTTCCACTTGTTCGATAGGAACCGACTTTAAATTTTCAGCTTGAACTTGACTGCTCGTTTCGCGAACGGCAGAGATAACAAGCGGATTACTCGCGATCGATTTGGGAATTTGCTGTAAATTAGAGAGGACTTGACTAGCTGCTTCACCGGCCAGTAGGGACTGTTTTTCGACGCGCTTTTGATATTGTTGTTGAATATTTTGGCGAGTAACCCACCATCCAGCAACTCCAGCCACTGCTAGAGAAACTAGCACAGTTGGCACAATTCCTAGCATTAACTGTCCCCTTAAGCCCATCCTTGGTTTTGAAGAAGGGGCTTTGGCAGGAAGCTGGCTTTGCGGTTGAATTTGTTCCGACTCAGAAGACGTTTGGCCGTTTTGCGTTTCGTTTTGAGGGGAACTGGTTTGGGGAGAGTCTTTTAAATTCGTCATAAGATAAAGCCTTTTGGTTTAATGAATGTCATCTCAGGAAATCGGGTTAAGTTTCAGATCGCGCCATTTGGTCTTTGATCGCTGTCAAATCTAAAAGCGCAATTTGTTGTTGATTCTGTTGTAAGCACCCTTGTAAATAGGGAGTTAATGCCGCGGGAAATTCTCCCACCGGTGAGGCAATGTCTTCCGGGTTAACGGCTAAAGTGCGGATAATGCGGCTAACCGTCAGTCCTAACAACAGCGACTGATTCGTACTGTCATGAGAAGGAACTTGAACGACAATCGTTGAATACTGCTGCGGAATTTTCGCTGCGGTTTCCAATCCAAGAAATTCTGCTAGCGCAATGACACAATAAACGCGATCGCGCCCAGTGCTCCAACCTAAAACATAGGGAGGCATTTGGGGAATCGGCGTAATCGCAGCTGCGCTTAAGCTCGTTGCTTCCCACACCTGATTTAAGCTAATGGCAGCGCTTAAGTCGGGAGTAATCTGAAACCACAAATACCGCTGGCCTGTAAATTGCTGATCTGTTTCAAACAGCCGCGGCAGGAGTTCTTGTAAACGCTCGGTGGGACGAGTCGAAGTCATGAGTTACTGGGTTATTGATAACAACAAATGGGAGGGTTAACTAACTAAAAAAATTGCAAGCCATAAAATAGGATTTAATTGTCGTCTGATTGCCTAGCATAGGCTTGAAAAACCGATCATTCAAAATTGCATCTAAATCGGGTTTTTCGGAAATAAAATTAACCTTGAGCATAAATTCTGCCATGTCCTCAGCGGCATAGGGCATATGTGTCATATCGTTGCCTTCACTAAAGGCTTCTAAGTTTTCTTCAATGGTAAATATCTTGGTTCCTTCCTTAAAGCGTTGGAATTTTTCAGGCTCAAAACCTGCTCGTTCTGCCATCATTTTATTGGCTTGTTCTGGATTGTTTTCCATGAAATCTAAAATATCGAACCAAGTATTAACTAGTGCTTGAACTGCGTCTGGACGCTTATCAATTAGGGTTTGCGTTGTTACTAATAAATCGGGAATTGCCCCAGGAAATGCTGCCGAACTTGTTAATTCATGACTGTCTTCTCGCTGTAAGGCTTCCAACCAAAACGGCGGAAAAGCAGCAACCGCATCAACCCGTTCTGAGAGAAAAGCCTGCGCTGCAACCTCGGTTTCCATATCGACAATATTGACATCATCCCGAGACATGCCCGCTTCTTCTAGGGCAAGAGACAGGAGAAAATCGTCAACAAACAACTCCTACTTCTACTTCCAAATCTTTTCCTTTTAAGTCGGAAACAGTTTGAATACTTTTTTTAGCGATGACTTTATCATTGCCTAAGGAGTTATCGTTTACCAGCACACCCACTTCGCCATTAACCGCATCGCCGGCAAAGGAAATGGTGTCATTCAAAGTTTGGCAATTGGCATCAAGCTGCCCATTGGCCAATCCTTCCATGGATGCGGTGTAATCCTCGAACCATCTGAGATCGACATTGATGCCGTTTTTTTCAAATAGGCCTTCTTTTTCTGCAATGACCCAAGGCCACCAACCGGGCCAACTGCTATAGCCCAGAATAATCGGTTCATTGCTTCCTTGATTGCCAATTATGCTAGTGGCATTACAGCTAACGGCCAACCCTAAACTTAGTAGAAAAAGACCGAGACGAGATAGAAATTTAAGACTTTTCATGATTAATTGCGTCCTAATAAAATTACATAAATCATATCAACTTACTGGGTGACAGATTCCACAGCTTCTACCATTTGTTCTTGATTGCAGGGTTTCACTAAATAAACAGCGACGCCCTGTTTTTTCGCCCATTTTTGATCCACTTGCCGGTCTTTGGTTGTACAAGCAATGATAGGGACTTCTGCTGTTTCCGGGTTTTTCTTAATTTTGCGACAGAGTTCCAATCCACTCATCTCTGGCATCACCAAATCCGCAATAATAGCATCAGGGACTTATTGTTGGAGTTTTTCTAAAGCTTCTGCCCCACTCAGTGCCGAAATGACAGAATAACCGCCTTTTTCCAGGTAACTGGTCATCAGTTGCAGTTCCGATTGGATATCATCGACGACTAAAACTTGTTTCATTTTGATTCCTTAATTTCTTGAATAATTTAACGAATAATCAGTTAGGAGAAGTTATGAATGTTTTTCCTAATCAATCAAGCTACTAATAATAATTCCCAGAAACTTGTCATTAATCAGCACCTCATCAAAATTAATTATTTGACTTCAAGTGCTTCTCAATCATTTGCAAAAGACTTCCTTTAGTAAACGGTTTTGTTAAATAATCAGTCGCTCCTGAGGCTTTAGCCCTGACTTTATCAATTACACCAGTACGGCTAGTTACCATAATGATGGGAACTTCCCAAAGCATATTGCTATTTCTTAACAAGCTGCATAATTTATAGCCATTAATTTCCGGCATGGAAATATCCATTAACACCAAATCCGGTTTGACTCGGAATAGAATAGAAGCCGCTTCAATGGGGTTCTCAATTTTGGTAATTTCATATTCCTCCTCTCCCAATAAGCGCTGCATTTCTCTTAAAATGGTGGGGCTATCATCAACGCAAGCGATTTTAACGGTTTTTTGAGAAACGCTGGAATGAGATCTCGTATTGCCAGTTTGTTGTGCTGCATCATTAGCTTGTTCCGGCTTAGCCGATTTGGGAATTGACGGGAGCCGATTCCACGGGGATTTAGCCTCTCTTAAAAAGATGTCGCCGCTTTGAATATGCGGATAAAGAATCCGTGCCAACTTAATTTCATCTTGTTTAATCATGGCTGCCAGCTGATGGATACTCACACCGCGCATTAATTTTGCAAGTTTTGCTATTACTGGATTTGATAAACTTTCAGCGGTGCGCTGATTAAAGAAATAGGGCCGTTGATAAGGGGAACTGATTTGATCCAGAAGTTTTTGCCAATGTTGTAGACGATTCCGAAATTCTTCAATTAAGTCGGCTAATTTGGGATGAGGGATAATTGAGACGAGAGGCTCAGTGGATTCACTTTCTTCCCAGCGATAGTAACCGTCGCTTAACCACAATAAGGGTTCTAGCGCTTCTTGACTGATGCGTTGGCTGAGTTGCGACACTTGGTTTTTGTCTAGAAATTCTTGCTGGTTTAACCAGTAAATCACACTATCAAGGGACATCTCCTCTAAGGAATATTGATGATTTTCAACTGCTTTGGCGGCTTTCATGGCTTCTATGGCCTTTTTGCAACCGAGATAGTGCAGATGATATCTCAGTTCTTCTAAGCCTTGAACGGACATCGAGGCATATTGCAGTTGACCTTGTTGCAGATAAATTGTCCAATTCACCTGTTCTTGAGAGACTTCCAAAACACCGCTGCGATTGGACAACTCGGTTAAAAGCTTAAAGGCATCATAAAATTTTCCACTTGCTTGTTGTGCTGTTAAAAACTCTGATGAGTTGAGAGATTCGTCTTGATTGTCGTGATGTTTGGGGGGATTGAGAGGGGTTGTATCGCGTCCAGTCATGATACTTAAGTGATTTATTGCTATAGCTTGCGATGATGTAATAAACACAGCAAAGAACTCCCTCTCAAGACATCAGGAGAATCACTGACCTTGGTGCAGAATTTAATTTTGATGAGAAACCTTTAAAGAATGCTTGCAACAAATAATTTTTGCCAATTTAGTCACTTATTGCCTTTGTTAAAATTTTACTAGTTAATTATTTAGCAATAATTGAACTAGTTATGGAGAATACAATTACACTCTCTCCCGAATTCGCGATCGCGGGACAAATCACCCCCGACCAACTGCAAACGGCAAAAGACGCCGGATATCAAGCGGTAGTCAACTTACGAGTGCCTGGAGAACAAGGCTTTTTAGAGGATGAAGCAAGTAAAGCCCAAGCCGTCGGATTACGCTATGTCAATATCCCAGTTTCTCCCAATGAAATCAGTCAAGTTGCAGATCAAGCGATTGCCCAACTGGATGAACTGCCCAAACCGATTTTAGTTCACTGCGGCAGTGCGTTGCGGGCTGGCGCGATCGTGTTAGCTTATTTAGGCACCTGCGAAGGCAAAAATGCTGAAATCGTGTTAGATGAAGCGAGAAAAGCCGGTTTTACTGCCCTTGATAGTAAACCGCCCATGAAACAATTTGTTGAGACGTATATTGCCAATCATCGCTAAGGAAAAGCGCCTTAATCCTGATTGATGCTCTGACATTGTTCACAAAGTCCAAAAAACTCTAAGCTGTGGTAAAACACCTGAAACTGGTAAGCGGTTTCTAGTTCTTTTTCCAGTTGATGAACGGGACACTCGGTAATCGGGAATGATTCACCGCAGTTTAGACAAGTGAGATAATGTTGATCATGCTCAATGGATTCATAAAGCGATTCTCCTGTGGGAAGGGTGCGGGCTTGTACTGCCCCTTCCAATTTCAAGGCATCTAGGGCGCGATAGACAGTCGCTAACCCTAGGGGTTGTTCCCGTTGACGAAGTTCCACATAAATCTGTTGTGCCGATAACGGAGAGTTCAACTGATGGAGGAGGTTGAGAATACGCTTTTGAGAACGGTTGCGCTGGGCTGTCATTAGTGAATGCTAGTTTGATATTGAAATGCAAGGAAAATGCACAGCTATGAGGAAAGATGTTGTACTCTAGGAATGCCAACAGTTGTTAGGGAAGAAAACAGTGAGTCAGCAAACATATAAAGCCCAAATCTATGTTACCTTACGCCCTTCGGTTTTAGACCCGGAAGGAACAGCAGTTGCCTCGGGATTGCAACAACAAGGTTACACAGAAGTGCAAGAAGTCAGAATCGGCAAGTATATTGAAGTTACTTTGACCACAGCAACTGAAGAGTCGGCACGGAAACAAGTGAACCAGATGTGCGACCAATTATTAGCCAATCCTGTCATTGAAAATTATAGTTTTGAGTTGGAACAGTTAGCGACAACCGTGGGAGGCTAAGAATGAACTTTGGTGTCGTCGTGTTTCCGGGGTCGAATTGCGATCGCGATGCGGCCTATGTGACGCAGGATTTATTAGGGCAACCTACCCGTTTAATTTGGCATCAAGAAACCGACATTTCCGAGATTGATGTCATTATTCTGCCTGGGGGATTTAGTTATGGGGATTATTTAAGATGCGGCGCGATCGCGCAGTTCTCTCCCATTATGAAAGCGGTACAAGACCATGCCCAGCAAGGCAAATTCGTCTTAGGCATCTGTAATGGCTTCCAAATTTTAACGGAAGTGGGATTGCTGCCGGGGGCGCTGATTTGCAATCGCGATTTGCATTTTATCTGCGATCGCGCTTTGGTAAGAGTGGAACATAATCATCTCAGTTGGACGCAAAATTATTCGGAAAAAGCCGTTATTACCCTTCCCATTGCCCACGGGGAAGGGCGCTACTTTGCTGATCCCGATACCTTAACTCAGTTGGAACATAACGGACAAATTCTCTTCCGCTATTGCAATGCCCAAGGAGAAATGACCAGCAATCCCAACGGTTCCTTAAAACATATTGCCGGAATTACGAATGAAAGAGGCAATGTCTTAGGAATGATGCCCCACCCGGAACGGGCATCGGATGACGTTTTAGGGAAAACCGATGGCTTAGCCCTATTTCAGGGGGTATTAAAAGCAGCTGTGATGGTCTAGATTTAGGGAATCACTGGTCGCTGTTCAACCGCCAACCGGGTTTGACAATTTGGCGCGATCGCGCGATCACTAAGGCATCTGATGGCACATCATCAGTAACAACCGATCCGGCGGCAACTGTTACGTCATTTCCTAAGGTTACCGGTGCCACGAGAACGCTATTCGAGCCCGTTTTACAGCCACTTCCAATGTGGGTTTGATGTTTTTGCTGCCCATCATAATTGGCAGTAATTGTGCCTGCCCCAATATTGACCTGTTCGCCTAACGTTGCATCTCCCAAGTAAGACAAGTGGGAGGTATTGCTGCCATTTCCCAGCTGTGTATTTTTCATTTCCACAAAATTGCCCACACGACAACCGGCGCCGACATTGACATTCCCCCGTAAATGGGCATAAGGACCAACTCTGGTTCCCGTTTCCACGGTACTATCGGTTAAGACGGAGTAAAAAACGCTCACATCTTCTGCCAATTGGCTGTTTTCAATTAAACTTCCCGGCCCTAACCGACAGCCTGAGGCAACCACTGTTTTGCCGCGAAGATGGGTTTGCGGTTCAATAACCACATCCGGCGATAACTCAACCGTATCATCAATGGTAATACTATCCGCATCCACTAACGTTACGCCGGCAAGCAACCATTGTTCTTTAATGCGTTCCTGTAGAATCCGGTAAGCATCGGCAAGATGTTTGCGATGATTAATGCCGACAATTTCTTGCGTATCCGCAACATCCATCGCCATTACCGGCGAAAGAGAAGTGAAGACATCTGTGAGATAGTATTCTTGCTGTTTATTTTCGGCTGAGAGATGGGGAAGAATTTTTGACAGCTTGTTCCAGTTAAAACAATAAATGCCGGCATTGATGCGTTGATTGCGTTTTTGTTCCGGCGTGCAATCTTTATCTTCGATAATTTCTTGAACGCGGTTGTTTTCATCACAAAAGACGCGCCCATAACCTTGGGGATTATCTAACTGGGCAGTGAGTAATGTTGCGGCATTGCGATTGCTTTGATGGGTTTGGAGTAGTTGCTGTAAGGTCTCTTGACGCAGGAGGGGAACATCGCCATTGAGAACTAACACATCTTCATCACTGCCTTGTAAGGCAGGAAGCAATTGTTGAACCGCGTGACCGGTTCCCAACTGTTGCTCTTGTAAAATAAATTCAACATTCTCCCAATGGCTGAGACTGGCTTTGACTTCTTCTGCGGCATAGCCCACAACAATCAAGTATCGCGAGGGTTGGATCAAACCGCAACTGTCTAATACTCTCTCCAGCATCGATTTTCCGCCCAAAGGATGCAACACTTTGGGAAGGTTTGACCTCATGCGCGTTCCGCGTCCGGCGGCTAAAACTGCAACTGCAACCATTGTTGATTTTTCGATCTAAATCTTAGTAAATTATCTGGCATGATTTAGAGGTTACAGCTTTCTGCGCAAACTCGCAAGGGAACGCCAATCAGCAAACGATTCCGTTTTCACTGTGGACAGCGTTGATATCCCCACGGGAGGCTTCGAGAACTGAAATTGTCAGCACAGCGAAATGCCTTTACTGAACCGTCAATTAAACCAAACTTGCGAAATTGATATTCTGTTAAAAGGAACTGAACCGAAACAACATCCTGACAATTATTAATAATTGTCAGGATGTTGTTTCGCTATAATCGCGAAGATTTTTGGTGAAGATAAAAGATTAAGCGCAGAAGATTCTTTAACCATATCGCCAACCGTTTTAGAATTATTGGCGCCAAGCCCCACCAGTAAATTAAGCGGCTGATTTGTCCTAATTTTTTTGTCAGTTGTTATTTCGTAAAGGCTTATCCCACTGACATAAGCTGCTCGATAATTTTCCAGTTTTTGCTCAACATCAAAAATCGTTGCTTTACACTTTGTTGTTAGGATTTCCGAAGGAACTGCCTGGACAATAGAACTAGAGAAAGTGGTGGTAATTAGGGTTGTACAAAAGAATAATAAACTGCTTAAATTTGTGTTTTTTAAGATCATAAAAATATGAGTCGCTAACCAATAAGAATTACGCAACTAAGAAACGCGATGTCAAGAGTTAAATGATACACTAAATAATCAACTATTGATGATTAATTATGTCTCGCAATCTAGAACAAGAAATCCAAGACTTCTACGATGCCTCAAGTTCTCTCTGGGAAAGCATTTGGGGAGAACATATGCACCACGGTTACTATGGCCGCAGCGGCACCCATAAAGTTCCCCGGCGACAAGCCCAAATTGATATGATCGAAGAACTGTTGCGTTGGGGAGGACTAGATGACAAAAAAATGCCTCTGCAACATATTTTAGATGTGGGTTGTGGGATTGGCGGAAGTACCCTGTATCTAGCCGAAAAATTCAATGCCGCTGCCACCGGGGTTACCCTTTCTCCCGAACAAGCGAAACGCGGGCAGGAACGTGCTAAACAAGCAAATTTAGAAAATACAGTCACATTTCAGGTTGCTAATGCCTTAGAATTGCCTTTTGCGGAAAATCGCTTCGATTTGCTATGGTCATTGGAGAGCGGAGAACATTTCCCCGATAAAGCTCAATTTTTAGAAGAAGCCTATCGAGTTTTAAAGCCGGGAGGCTTGCTGTTGATGGCAACTTGGTGTCATCGCCCTACTGATTCTTTAGCCGGAGAATTAACTGCCAATGAAAAGCAACATTTAGCAGAAATTTACCGCGTGTATTGTTTACCCTACGTGATTTCCTTGCCCGAATATCGCGCGATCGCGCATCAAACCGGATTTTACAATATCAAAACGGATGATTGGTCGCAAGCGGTGGCCCCTTTCTGGAATATTGTTATCGACTCGGCATTTACTCCCCAAGCCATTATGGGATTAATTCAAAGCGGTTGGAAAACCGTAGAAGCCGCCTTATCCCTGGGATTAATGAGTCGCGGCTACCGTCGCAGTTTAATTCGCTTTGGCGTCTTACAGGGAATTAAACCTGAACGATAACTATCAAACCTTTTTTTGCCCATGAGTCAAGTTACTTCCAATCCGGAAAAAACATTATTGCGTGAACCCAGGGGTTGGTTATACAGCCTTTGGAAATTTTCCCGCCCGCATACCATTATTGGCACTAGCTTAAGTGTTGTTGCCTTATATTTAATAACAATTGCCATTAGCGAAGCCACAGCAACACTTAGCAATTTAATTCCTTTAATTCTAGCTTGGATTGCGTGTTTAGGCGGCAATGTTTATATTGTCGGCTTAAACCAATTGCAAGACATTTCCATTGACAAAATTAATAAGCCCGATTTACCTGTTGCCGCCGGCGAATTTTCACAACGACAGGGAAAATGGCTTGTGGGAATTACAGGCAGTTTGGCAATTATTATCGCCGCCCTTTCCAATCAATGGTTGCTGATGACAATTGGCGTTAGTTTAGCCATTGGAACGGCTTATTCGTTACCGCCGATTCGCCTAAAACGCTTTCCCTTTTGGGCGGCGCTTTGTATCTTCACGGTACGCGGCGTTGTTGTTAATTTAGGGCTATTTTTACACTTCCGTCAAACCTTAACGCAACAGCAAGCCATTCCTCCTGCAATTTGGGCATTAACACTATTTATTCTATTTTTCACCATTGCCATTGCCATCTTTAAAGATGTTCCCGACTTAGAAGGGGATAAACAATATCAAATCACTACCTTTACCCTTTTGTTAGGAAAAGCGGCTATCCTCAACATTACTCGCATCATTCTGAGTTTTTGCTATTTGGGAATGATTGCTGCCGCTTTATTCTGGTTGCCTGATGTGAATCCTATCTTTGTGGGGATGACCCATGGGGCATTATTATTAGTATTATGGTGGCGTAGCCAAAGCGTTGATTTAGAAAATAAAAGCGCGATTGCGCAATTCTATCAATTTATTTGGAAATTATTTTATTTTGAATATTTGCTGTTTCCGATCGGTTGTTTTTTAGCTTAAAATGTTAAATCTAAGCAATTCTTCTATAAACCTCATTGCCTTAATTACGGTTGCTGTTATTATTCTAGGCGTGGGAATTGTTTTAGGCAGAAGTCTCCTGCTGGGGAATCGTTTTCAAAAGGCAAAGCAACTTCACGAAGATGAAAAATATGACGAGGCAATTCCCCTTTTCCAAAAGATCATCAAGCGGCAAAAAAGCAACGACTTAGCGCGACTCTTGTTAGGCAAATCTTTGGCAAACCAAGGCAACCTCACCGAAGCCATTTCTACCTTTGAAACCTTAACCCAAGCTTCCCCAAAAAATGTTGATGGGTATATCGAGTTAGGCAAAGTTTATATGCGACAGGGGAAAATTGATAGCGCGATCGCGCAGTTTGAACAAGCCGCAAAAATCAAGCCCAATCGGTTTGCCGAACCCCATCGCGTATTAGGGTTAGCCTTAAAAGAAAAGGGAGAAACTGACGCGGCACTCAACTCTCTTAAAAAAGCGAAAAAACTTTATTCCAATCAAAAAGCTTATCCCATGATTGAAACCATTGATGAAGAAATTGAAACCATTACTGAAGAAAGTAAGAAATAACCATCAAGATGGAAAACCCATCCATAAGACAAAATTTAGAAACTGTTTCTATCAATTTACACTCAAGTTCGGATCAAATTTCGAATCTACAAGGTAAGATGAGGGAATATATGGGAAATGGGGCAAAATTGGGTAGAAATTTATCGATCCGGTTTAGCAGTTGAGGTGTTAGACAATCCCACTGAATTATCCGGTGAAGATATCTTATTAGGATTTGTCTTGCAATTAAATCGGGTTTGGGATTAAAAATAAGTCATCTCTCACTGTTGCAGAGGAATTGATAGCGCGATCGCGAAAATTGCAACATTGAAAAGTTATTGTTGATAGAATGAGGTTTGAGAGTGAGTGAGTTTTAGTGAGTAATTTGAATTTTATTAATAAAAGGAAGTGTTACAGGAAACATATTAGGTATTATTTAGGATTGTCCTTGATAGCAGGAATTGTTGTTTTATTCTCCTTTGTAGAACTGCGGTGGCTCAAGCACCAGTATGGAATTCTAGCAAAGATCAGACTAGTTCGAAAAAACAGTTTCAATCAAAACCTAATTGGAAATCCTTTTCCGGAGAAACTTTAAGTCAAGAAGAACTGACACAAACGATTCATGCTTTACAATTGGTTGAAGTTTTAGGTCGTACTGCTTTAAATAATAATATTAATCAAATTGCAACCATCAAAAAGCAACTCGAACAATTATCAAACGAACAATCTGCTCCTTATCAACTTTCTTCTTCACAGACACAACAATTAAGAACAATATTTTCAAGTTTAGAAAATTCTGAATTAACGGCAATTAATCAATTATTGTCAATCGAAAATACTAATCAATCCCTAACGCTTACCCAAAAGCAAATCAAAAGTTTGCGTCAAGTTTTAGGAAAGATTCCTTCTGAAAATTTGAATAATAGCAATGCATTAGCAATTCTCGAATTCATAAGGTACAGTAACAACAGTGAGTAAACCAATTCCGAATATCTTGATTAGTTACTTTTAGCATTGCCTCTGTAATCGCATC
>PXPI01000016.1 GCA_003021905.1 Cyanobacteria bacterium SW_9_44_58
AAGGTTAGTGTTCGTTGATGAGGAGCGGTGTGATGGGAAACTATCACGCACCGTTCTGGAGCCGAGTCAGTAGGGCAACCTACTGGCTTAGGTAACTAATCGATAAAACATCGTAGTTGCCGAAAATCTTTAAAACTTCAGTATATTGGGGTAAATCCGCCAAAGCCGCTTTCACATGAGGCTGGGCAGCATTGCCTTCAATATCAATAAAAAAGAGATATTCTCCCAACGACCGTTTGGTGGGTCGCGACTCAATGCGGGTTAAATTAATTTCTCGTTCGGCAAAAACAGCAAGGGGACGCACTAAAGCCCCTGGTTCATTCACCGGCGTGGTAAAGCCTAAAGAGAGATACGTACCGCTGGTGGCAGCTTCTAATCCCATGACCCAAAAGCGAGTGCAATTGTCAGGATAATCATTGAGAGACGACATTAAAATCGGCAAATTATATAGTTCAGAAGCCCGAGAAGACGCGATCGCGCCATTTTTTTCATTATTTTCATTATGGGGGTCTTGGGTTAGATATTGCAATGCCTCCACGGTGGAAGCAGTAGGAACTAATTGCACGTGAGGAAGATAGGTTTCCAACACGTTTTGACATTGGGCAAGGGCTTGGGGATGTGAGTAAACGGTTTTGATCTCTTTTAGGGAAAATGCGTAAGACAGAAGCGAGTGAGTAATAGGCAGCACCAAAGCCTTTTGAATTTGTAAAGTCTCCAGTTGCCACAGCGTATCGAGGGTAATCGTAACACTGCCCTCTGTGGAATTTTCCACGGGAACAACGGCAAAATCAGCTTCTTGTTTGGCAACTGCTTGCAAGGTTTGGGCAATACTCGGATAAGGACATAAAATTGACTCCTGTCCTTGGCTTTGTTGCAACCATTGCGTATAAGCTAAGGCGGCCGTTTCGGTATTAGTGCCAGGTGGCCCTAAATGGGCAATGGAGAAACTCATATTCGTTGCTGTTGATTATTATGGGTTACTCTATATTCGCCTAAGCCCAATTTTAATGATGAATTCTCTTTCTTCCAGCAGAGTTAGCCCAGAACATTGTTTGTTGCCTTGGGCAGAGGAGACAAACGCCTTTTGCTTCATATACTAATCATTAAACAATATAAACTTTTTTTAAATCCAAGGCTTCCTCATCAGCTCCTTTGGATAGGACAATGAGAGGATCGAATTAAAGTTTACGCTTACTGATACCAATTTAAACCCATCTCTATGAAAACGATACGATTTACTGCCTCCGAATCTGTTAATCTGAGTGTTCCTCAACAAGAGACACCGATTCAACATTATTTGCGTCAGCCGCGGCGTTTAGTGGCAACAATTGCCAATCCCAAATTAATGACGCCTCTGTCGGATAATCGGTTTCATCTGAAAATGCGTCCCTTGAATTTTCTCGATATGTACCGCTTCCAGCCCTCAGCAGTGCTAAAAGTGGTAAGTGACAATGGTACAGTAACGTTAACCTCTGAAAGTTGCGAGATTTTAGGGAACGATTATATCAATGATCACTTTTCTCTCAGTTTAAAAGGAAAACTTTTTCCCATAGAACAAAATGGAACCACCTATCTTCGAGGGAGGGCAGATTTAATCGTTGATGTGGAATTGCCCCCTGCTTTGTGGTTGACGCCGCGTCCCATGCTGGAAACTACAGGCAATGGATTGCTAAAAAGCGTTTTGATGCGGATTAAGCAGAAATTAATGAGTCAGCTAATCTCTGATTATCGCCAGTGGGCAAACCAAAACAACACAACACCAGCAACCGACTCTTCTTGTTCCTCTCCAAAAACTGTCTTGAGTTAAGTAAAGTCAGTAAAAAGCTTTCCTTTATAGGGATAAAAAAAGCGTTGACGTTTGCCAGAATTATTTCATCATGTATTTTCCCATAAACGGTAAACCGGCAACAGCAGGAATAAAATAGCGAGAGGTACAAAGCAATCCTAAAGCAGCAGCGGTAGGGGCATTTAAATAACTGCTGTAGAAAAATACCAGTGCCGCATCGCGGGTGCCAATTCCAGCAAACGTTAACGGGACCAATCCGGCTAAAATAGCTAAAGGAGCAAAGGCTAAATTGGCTAAAAATGGTGTCCAAGCTTTCAGGGCAAGAATAAATAGCCAGATTTGACACAAATGCAAAAACCAGAGAAAAATGGATGTTATGGCAACTAGAAAAAGCTGGGCGCGATCGCGCCAAAAGTAATTATGCATTTGTTCCCAAGAATTTTGTAAGTTGGTCAATTGATTTCTGATGTTTGGCGGTGCATACTGTTGTCCCCAGTTAAAGAAAGCATCAGCAAACCCGCGAGAACTAATTAATAAGATTCCCAGCAATAATCCTATCCCAACAACCGTGGTCATTCCCCAAAATAACCAATCTTTATTGGGATATAGAATTAGACCGAATACACACCAAAATAACAGGGAAAGTAAGTCGCACGTTTTTTCAAATACCACCAGGGATAAAGCCAATGATCCGGTTAATGCCCCTCGTTTCTGGATAAAATAAGCCTTAGCAATATCCCCCATCTTTGAGGGCAAAACCATGTTTAAAACACTCGCTGCTAAAATCAAACGGTTTCCCTCAGCAAATGTCAACATTGCTTGTTTTGGGGTCAGTTGCTGCAGTCGCCAAGCGGTTAACATGGTGATGGGAACAACCATGCCCAATCCTACGATCATCCAAGCGCGATGGCTGTTTTGGAAAACCTCTAACAAGGCAGCAAAATCAATTTTGACATAAAGAATAATGAGAATAATAAGACTAACAACAATCGAAATAAGTTTTTTCATATAATTCGCTGTTAATATCGGTGTTCTATTTGTAACGGTTCTCCCTCTTTTAAATCTTTGAGTTCCTCACTTAAATATAACCAAGGCTGTAGTTGACTAGGTTGAAATGTCCGACTCATAACAGCATAAATCGACGTTTGATCAGCACCAATTCCCACTTCGCGGAACTTGATTCCGCATCGGAAAGCGCACCTTGAGGTTGTCCTTTACGGAACTTTCTAGACTTGTTGCGGTTGAGTCGATTTAGTTGTTTCTCAACCTTTCGGTAAAACTGAGGGATGGGAACTGTATTGCCTTGGCTATCAGCTAGGAACACTTTTAAGCCAACATCAATTCCGACTGCTTTTTGAGAAGGAGTTAAAGGTTTTATAGTTACTCTCAGATCAAGGTTGATGCCAAATTGCACATAATACCCGTCGGCTTTGCGGAGAATCCGAACTCGTTTAATCTGTTCTGGAGAAAAGAAGTTTAAATCTCTCGAACCAATTAATTTGAGTTTTCCGATTTTCTTTTTGTCGCTGAAGGTAAGATACGTTTTACCGAAAATCACGGGTCTAAAGCCCATCCCTTTAGGGATTCCGTGATATAATAGAAGCGAGTAGGGACGGGCAGTCCCGAACAAGGCTCGCTGAGGGGAAAGAAGCGGGGGTGATGTCAGGATTCGGTTCCGTGTCGCCTAGTTTCTCCCGTGGAAGCGAGAATCTCTTTCCTTCTAGGGAAGAGAGTGTCAAACTCTACAGAACGAGTTGTTTTAGAAAACTTCGGATAACCTTTTTTCCCTTTAATTTGTTTTTTACAATTGTCGTAAAACCGATTAATTGCTCTGAGAACTCGCTCCACCGCAGTTTGACAAGCATGAGAGTTAAGAGCCTTGACAAAATCAAACTCTTCTCTCAGTTGTGTGTTATAGCGAAATAGCTCGGTTTTGCCTACTTTTCGATTATCCATCCAATAACGCAACACTTTATTCCGCACAAACTGAGTAGTGCGGATCGCTTCTTCAATAGCGAGAATTTGCGATGCAAGCTGGTTTAACTTTGTATTCGAGAATCAACATTTTGATACCGAGCTATCTAGTATCAAATTATAATACACGCACAAATGAAACCGCCCTAGAAGGGCGGGGCTTGAATCCTGCTTTTAGAGGTCATTCCATCAGGTTGGCTAATCCTTGAAACATCAGCGTTTGATCAATAATCATCTTCTCAGCCAAGGCAGAATATTTCTGTTTTAAATACGAGTGCAACAAAATCGCATCTCCACCAGTTAAGACAACAACCCCATCTGAATATTGTTCCCGCCAAGCCGTGACATAATTGTAGATTCCCGTTATTGTTGTATGGATAATGCCGCTCGCAATCGCGTCTTTTGTCGAAGTTGCCCACAACGCCGGCAACCTATCCGGTAAACCGATTTCCGGCAGCGCATCGGTTTGTTGGGCTAATGCCTTCAATTGTAAGCCAAAACCGGGTAAAATTCCCCCGCCGAGGAAGTTATGCTGTTCCCCCACTGCCGTGTAGGTGAGCGCAGTTCCCCCATCAATGACTAGCACGGGATAGCCATAGGTTTCTCCTGCCCCATAGGCACATAAAGCGCGATCGGTGCCGAGGGTCGAATAAAGATTATCCAGGGGAATATCATTCAGAGTAACTACGGTTTTATGGGGATAATTTTCCCAAAGCTTCGTCTGTGGGGTGACAACTGAAACCAGATAAATCCAAACCTCTTTTGGAAGTGATTGGGCAATGTCTTCTGGAAATAAATGGGTTGGCAATTGTTGATTGGGAATTGGTTGTTGCAGATGCGGTGTCTCCCAAGTTTTGAAGAGTGTATTGTTTTGAAAGCATCCCCAATGCAGGCGGGAATTGCCAATAATAAGTCCTAATATCATTGCTGACAAATTAAATGATCATTAATGTCTCCCGTTATAATGCAAACGGGTCACTAATGCAGAGGTTTTCACGGGATGACGGCTTTCTCGAAACTGATTGGTCAACAGCAAGCGGTAGAATTATTAACCAAAGCTGTTAGCAGTAATCGGATTGCACCTGCGTACTTGTTTAGCGGCCCTGTTGGGGTCGGCCGCTTCCTCGCAGCCATTGAATTTAGTATTTTATTATTAGCAAAAGAACATAATTCTACTCTGGTACGTCATAAAGTCGAGAGCCAAAATCATCCTGACTTCCTGCAAGTTGAACCGACTTATCTTTATCAAGGAAAACGTTTCACCGAAGCCCAAGCCCAAGCGGAGGGATTAAAACGAAAAGCGCAGCCTCTGATTCGCGTGGAACAGATTCGTGAAATTACAGCGTTTCTGTCTCGTCCACCCCTTGAAGCCTCTCGCGCGGTCGTTATTATTCAAGCGGCGCATACCATGGCAGAAGCTGCTGCCAATGCTTTGTTAAAAACTTTAGAAGAACCGGGACGCGCAACCATTATTTTAATTGCCCCCACTCCAGATTCCCTGTTGCCGACTTTAGTGTCTCGCTGTCAACGAATTCCTTTTTCTCGTTTGGCCGAGGCAGAACTCAAACAAGTCTTAGCTCAAACCGATCATAGCGGTATTATAGAACAGGAAACCATCCTCGCGATCGCGCAGGGAAGTCCTGGAGAAGCCATTGCTGCTGCAGAATACTTAGACAATATTCCGTCTAGTTTGCTGCAAGAATTGGAAAACTTAGTTCGCGGCGATAGCACATCCTCTTTAGAGAGCCTGGAATTGGCGTTTAATTTAGCCAAAAAAATCAGCAATACGCTAGAAGTTTCCACTCAAAATTGGTTAGTTAATTATCTAGAACAATGTTACTGGAAACAACACTTAAACGGTCAATTTCCCCTGGAAATCAACGTTGCTTTACAACAACTAGAAACCGCGCGTCACATGCTTTTAAACTATGTTCAACCTAGATTGGTCTGGGAAGTCACGTTTTTACAGCTATTAAAAACAGCCTAATTTTCGTGTATTTCAATTACTATTTGGTATAGGTATACTTTGATTCATCTCTAATGTCTGAACGTTTTTCCTGGATTATTCCCAATCGTCTTGCGGTGGGCTCTTTCCCAACACAAAGCTATGAAATTTCTTACTTAAGCCGCGCCGGAATTACTTCTGTGTTATGTCTAACGGAACCTCAGGAAATTCCAGTTCCTCAACAAGTTTATAATCGATTTGTGTGGCGCAATATCGCGATTCCCGATGGGGCAACTGGAGGCGTCCCCAAAGTTGAACAGTTTCAGCAAGCCTGCGCTATTTTATCCCGTTGGCATCACAACGGTCATGTTGTCTATGTTCACTGCTTAGCTGGCGTCGGACGCGCTCCTTCCATTTGTATTGCTTATCTAGCCCAAATGGAAGGGATTTCCTTACAAGAGGCCCTCGGCAAAGTTCAGGAAAGACATCCTCCCACCTATCCCGATTCCGCACAGATTGAAGTGTTGCAAGCGTTTTTAGCCCTCTCGCAAGAGGAGAAGGCAAATGCGAAATGATCAACCGTTATTTTTTCGGTGGGGGATTATTCGTCCGATAGAAGGGTTTTTTCACCACTTCTGCCGGATAGGTGTTGCGGCGAATTTGCACTTCTAGGGATTGTCCCACTTGCGATAAGGATTTGGGAACATACCCCAAAGCAATGGCTTTACCGAGAGTTGGGGATTGGGTGCCGCTGGTGACAACACCAACTTCCTCTCCTTGGGATAAGATGGGATAATCATGGCGAGCAATGCCTCGTCCTTGCATTTCTAAGCCGACTAAGCGGCGTTTGACGCCGTTTGCTTTTTGTTGGGCCAACACCTCTCGCCCCATAAAATCTCCTTTGCTATCCAAGTGGACTAACCAACTTAACCCCGCTTCCATGGGGGTAGTATTTTCATCAATATCCTGTCCATATAACGATAACGCCGCTTCCAGCCGCAGGGTATTTCTTGCCCCTAACCCGCAAGGGGTAACCCCTTGTGCGAGTAAAGTTTCCCATAATTTTCGTCCCGCCGTCACCGGAAGCATCATTTCCACACCATCTTCGCCGGTATAGCCGGTACGGGAAAGGAAAGCGCGTTCCCCAAAAAGAGAGACGTCTGTGTGACCGAAGGCTTTAAGAGCGGCAATATTGTCTTCTATAAAGGGCGTTAGCATGGAAATAGCTTTTGGCCCTTGTACCGCCATTAAAATCTGGTCTTGGGAAACATCTTCCAGTTGAACTGACGTTTGGGACAACTGTTCCAGCAGCCAATTCTTATCTTTCTGCGTGGTGGCGGCATTAACAATGGCAACCGCGCGATTATTGCCCTGATAATAAAAAATAAAATCATCAATGATGCCGCCTTGGCGGTTCAGCAGCACCGTGTATTGCGATTGTCCCGCATCAAGGCGAGATAAGTCCGAGGGCACCAAAAATTGCAATTGTTCGGTTAAATTGTCACCGCTAAGTAAGAATTTCCCCATGTGAGAAATATCAAACATCCCCACACTGTCACGCACGGCTGCGTGTTCCGGTTTCAAGCCGGAAAATTGGACTGGCATTTCCCAACCCGCAAACTCGGTCATGCGAGCTCCTTGTTGGATGATTAAATCATAAAGGGGAGTTCGTCTCGTTTGATTCGATGTCGCTGTCACGATAAATGTTTTAACTTCGCTTAATCTACAGTTCATTCAGTTTACCGTGATTGCCCCCCCATTCTCATCTTCACTGCAACCAATTCTAGAGAAAAAATTACTAACCTCCCTTACATCCGTTCTAAAACCTCAATTCCCAGTAGGGATAATCCCAATTTCAGGGTGCGTGCGGTTAAATCCGCTAACATTAAGCGAGACGTTCGTTTCGGTTCTTGGGCTTGTAAAACCGGACAGCGATCGTAGAATTGATTAAAGGTCTGACTCAGTTCAAAGAGATATTGACAGAGGCGATTCGGCAACAACTCTTGTTCCACTTCTTTGATGACATCACTGAGTTGCAGGATATGTTTGGCCAGGACAAATTCACTGTTATCTTCCAGGGAAATGGTTTGATTGCCTAAGGTGTTTAAATCAATCCCTCCTTTGCGACTAATCCCTTGCACGCGCACATAAGCATAGAGGAGATAGGGGGCGGTGTTCCCTTGCAGGGTGAGCATTTTGTCGTAGCTAAAGACATAGTTGCTGGTGCGGTTGCGACTGAGATCCGCGTATTTTACGGCACTAATCCCCACGACTCGGGCGTTTTTTTGGATAAATTTTTCACTTTCGCTGCGCCCTTCTTCCGCCAAGCGCCGTTCTAAATCTTGGCGCGATCGCGCGATCGCTTCATCTAACAAATCTTGCAGGCGCACTGTATCCCCAGACCGGGTTTTCAGTTTCTTCCCATCTTCTCCCTGGACTAAACCAAAGGGAACATGCACCAATTCCACCTCCTCGGGAACCCAACCGGCGCGTTCGGCTACCTGAAAAACTTGGGCAAAATGATTCGCTTGTCCGGCATCGGTAACATAAATAATCCGTTGTGCCCCATCTTGCCGGATGCGATAGCGAATGGCAGCTAAATCGGTTGTGGCGTAGTTATAGCCCCCATCGCTTTTCTGCACAATTAAGGGCAGGGGTTCCCCGGACTTATTGGTAAAGCCTTCCAAAAAGACACATTTTGCCCCTTGATCTTCTTCCACTAAGCCTTTTTCTTCCAACTCCTGTACCGTTTCCCTGAGAAAGGGGTTATAAAAGGATTCACCGCGTTCGGTCAACTCAACGCCCAGCAAATCATAAATCACCTGGAACTCCCGCCGCGATTGTTCACAAAGCAATTTCCAAGCGCGAACGCTATCTTCTGCCCCTTTTTGCAGTTTCACCACTTCTTCGCGGGCGTTTTTTTGGAACTGTTCATCCTCATCAAAGCGTTTTTTCGCCTCACGGTACAACGTCACCAAATCTCCCAAGGCTAAAGCGTCTGCTTTGGTTAACGCCTCGGGGGAAGCTTCTCGCAAGTAGGCAATCAGCATCCCAAACTGGGTTCCCCAGTCGCCAACATGGTTGAGACGGAACACATCATGGCCGCGAAATTCTAAAATCCGGGCAAGACAATCCCCAATAATGGTGGAACGCAGATGCCCCACGTGCATTTCTTTGGCAATATTGGGACTGGAAAAATCAACAATCACCCGTTGCGGGGTTTCCGCTTTTTCTACCGCCAGTTGGCTATCTTGGGCAATGGTTTGCAGTTGCGATTCTAAATAACTGGCTTTGAGTCTAAGATTAATAAATCCCGGTCCGGCAATTTCTGGGGGATGCGAGATGCTTTCAATCTCAAGATGATCCACAATCTGTTGCGCGGTATCTCTGGGCTTTTGTTTGAGTTCTTTGGCAAGAGAAAGGGCAATATTGGATTGATAGTCCCCAAACTCCGGTTTAGCGGCAGGTACAACCAAGGGATCGGTATCGGCATAGTCATCGCCGAAGGCCTTAACTAAAGCTTGGGAAACGTGTTGTCGCAGTTGTTCCAGCAGTGAGTACATAGGAGTGATTAATAACTAAGCCTTCATAAATTAAGTCCTAATTTTACCAGTTCCAGGGATTGCCAGTCTTTAGGCGGCGTTACTGGTTATAGAGATAAATCCTCCGAATATCATCAGGCAATGCCGTTTCTAGAAGTTGATAGCCTTGTTGGAGGCCGCTTTGCACCTCTTCTTGGTTTAAGGATTCATTAATTTGTTCTAAGTAATCCGCAATCCGGGCTTCACTCCAACGGAAGGTTTGCGCCATCAACACCATTAAACGCACTAGCGAAGGCAGTTTATTCAGGGCAATTTCCAGGTGACACCAAAACGGCGGCGGGGCAGCTTGTAAGTCGTAATTAATGTTTTCGATGGGAGGAATTTCAATTTCGTTGAAAGCAATCCCTGTCATTTTGATCAACCAGCTTTGCAAGGAATTTTCCCCGGTTGTTTCCAGTTCGTTGGGATTTAAATCTTGCATTTGGTAGTATAAATACCGCCAGATCAGGGCAAACAAATAATCCGATTGCACGCGCGATCGCGTACTGTGTTGAACAATTGTATAAATCAGGGGACTATAGCGACAGAAAATTGCTGTAAAATACTTGCCCTGTTCGGGATATTGTTGCAACAGCGTTAGCAATTCCAAATCGCTATGCTGGAATAGCGGTTGGACAAGCGGATGGTTTGCTTCTGGAAAACGAGGAATCTGCACGGCTTTTTGGCAACCAAGACAAATATCAAATAAAGTAAGCTAGCCTAGAGCTAGAGTGAAACCTGAGTATCGGTTATACCAATTGCACTTTACCGCATGCAACCTCGTTTGTCGGTAAATTTTATTGTCATCTCGAACTAATCTGCTTATGCTTTCTGGAATTCTAATGAATATTGCTTGGTTTGCTGCGTTTTTACCGGGACTGGATACGGTTTTTTCCACGCAAGGAATTATGGTGCTACTCTTAGTCGCCTATGCCGGGGCGATGTGGATGTTTCTAACCAGTGCCCCCAAGGTTCACACCATTATGGTATCGGATTTAGAAGTGGCTCGCCAATTTTATGAGGGCGTTCTCAACTTATCCGTGGCAGAAGTTCCTCTCCATTATTATTACAATTATGAACAATCGTTAGGGGCAACCGGCATTGATCCGTTGTATATGTCAGCCAATCCGGGAATGGCAACAACTTCCAGTTTCAGCGGTTCGGAAGGCCTGTGGTATCAACTGAAAAAAAACACTCAGCTACACATCATTGCCGGGGCAAATCACGGGCACAAAGATCGGCAGCGACATGTTTGCTTTGATCGCGATTGTTTAGAACAAATTTTAATGCAGGTGCAAGCAAGACGATTAAAATTTAAAGTTCGTCGAACCAAACCGTTGAATTTTTTAGTAAAAGATTTGGATGAACGGGTGATTGAAATGGCAGAAGTTTCTAATTAGTTTCTGCAACATCTAAAGAATGGAAAACTGATATGTTCATCAATCCTCCATTCTTGGACTCAATGATTCCTATTTTCTGGCTGGTAGATTAATTTCCCATGGCAGATTCCTTAGCATATTGCTTCAAAATATCCAAAGAAATAACTTCGATTGCCCGAATATGAACGGATTCTAAAATCACTGGTGGGGCAACTCCTGCTTGTCTGGCTTCTTCCCAGCGAGAGGCGCATAAACACCAGCGATCGCCCGGTTTTAATCCTGGAAAATCAAACATGGGGCGTGGGGTGCTCAAATCATTGCCTTGGGATTTGGTATATTCTAAAAATTCTTCTGTCATCTCGGCACAAACCACGTGCAGTCCGAAATCTTGCCCCCCTGTATTGCAGTAGCCATCTCGATAAAATCCGGTGGTGGGATTATTGCAACACAGTTGTAAGGGTTCTCCTAAAACGTTTTTCGCGTCACTCATTAATTGATTTAAGGATTTGTTGAAGTCTGCTACTTTCAATTTTGCCAAATTTTGCAGCAGCTATCTAGTATGATTATTTTGCATTGCTAAAAGCTAATAAATAAAATGACAGAATATTTTGCAACGATCGCGCGAAGTTTAGAAGAAACTGCTGCCAAAGAATTAACTGATTTAGGGGCGAAAAATGTGAAGCAAACCTTCACCGGCGTTTCTTTTGAAGGGGATCAAAAATTATTATATAAAGTAAATCTTTGGTCGCGCATGATTTTTCGCGTTCTCGTTCCCATTAAGAAGTTTCCTTGCAACAATGCCAAACAACTTTACCAGGAAATCCAAAAAATTAATTGGGAAAGCTATCTTTCTCCAGAACAAACCTTAGCGGTTCATTGTACCGGTAAAAATCAAGAATTAAATCATACTCACTTTAGTGCCCTACAAGTGAAAAACGCGATCGCGGATCAGCAAACGGCGAATTTTGGAAAACGATCCAATGTCGATTTAGAGGCGCCCGATTTAATCCTCAATCTTCACATTAAAAAGACACATGCGATCTTAAGTTTAGATAGTACCGGCGAAAGTTTGCACCGTCGCGGCTATCGCCCGGCGATGGGCACTGCCCCCTTAAAAGAAACGTTTGCTTCGGCTTTATTAGCCATGACAGATTGGGAACCAACATTACCGTTGCTTGATCCCATGTGCGGATCAGGAACCTTCCCGATTGAAGCCGGATTAAAGGCTTTAAATAGGGCACCGGGATTGTTTAGAAATACCTTTGCCTTTGAAAAATGGCCGGATTTTAATCAGCAACTTTGGGAACAAGTGAAACAACAAGCAAAACAACAAGAATTATCCCAACTGCCCGCCGGAATTTATGGGCGCGATCGCGATGGGGACGTTCTCCAGCAAGCCCAAACCAATGCTGAAAATTGTTACCTTGACCAACACCTTAATTTCGCCCAAACCGAGCTTTTTCAACTAGAACCGCCAAGCGATAAAGGAATTATTATTTGCAATCCGCCCTATGGAAAACGCCTTGGCGACGTGAAACAATTAGGCAGTTTATATAAACAACTGGGCGATGTTTTGAAGCAACAATTTAAGGGTTGGGTTACCTATGTTTTATCGGGAAATAAAGAACTCACCAAACAAATTGGGTTAAGAACCTCGCAACGCATTCCCGTTTATAACGGTTCGCTATATTGTACGCTGTTGAGATATGAATTGTTTTAGGGCGCGATCGCAGCTTTAAAATCCCATTGCTTTCGCCACTTCATCTAAACTTGAAGGAATCCCTGCCTTAACCTGGCTTTGGGCATGATCGATGGCGCTTTGGGGATCTTTTAATCCATTGCCGGTCAATACACAAACCACAGTGGTATTACTGGGAATTTGATCCTGAAACTTTAATAACCCTGCCACAGAAGCAGCACTGGCCGGTTCGCAAAATACCCCTTCTTCTCGCGCCAATAACCGATAAGCATCTAAAATTTCCTCATCGCTTACCGCATTAAATTCACCTTGACTTGCCTCTTGTACTGCCAACGCCCGTTGCCAGTTGGCAGGATTGCCAATGCGAATTGCCGTCGCTACGGTATTGGGAGATTTAACCGGATGCCCTTGGACAATGGGCGCAGCTTCCGCTGCCTGAAATCCCATCATTCGCGGCAGTTTTTCACATTTATTGTGTTGATGGTATTGACAAAAGCCCATCCAATAAGCAGAGATATTCCCCGCATTGCCTACAGGAATGCAAAGCCAGTCTGGGGCATCTCCTAAACGATCCACGATTTCAAACGCGGCAGTTTTTTGTCCTTCTAGACGATAGGGATTGACGGAGTTTACCAGGGTTACCGGATAGTCTTGGGCAATCCCTTTGACAATGTTTAAGCAATCATCAAAGTTGCCGTCAATGGCAATAACTTCCGCCCCGTAGAGAAGGGCTTGCGCTAACTTGCCCAGGGCCAAATACCCATCAGGAATCAGGACAAAGGGTTTCAAACCGGCACGCACCGCATAAGCGGATGCAGAGGCTGAGGTATTGCCGGTGCTGGCGCAAATAACCGCCTTTGCCCCGGCTTCTTTGGCTTTGGAAATTGCCATGGTCATGCCGCGGTCTTTGAAGCTTCCGGTGGGATTCAAACCGTCATATTTAACATAAACACTGACCCCGCGCCCAATACGTTCTGAGAGGCTAAAGGCGGGAACAAGCGGTGTATTGCCTTCTAGGAGAGTAACCACCGGGGTAGTGGCATCAATGGGTAAAAAGGGACGATAGGCTTCAATCAGACCAGACCAACTTGTCTGATCTTGGACGCGATTTTGAGGTTGGTAAGGGCTAACTGGCGAAACTCTTGTGGTCACGGGTTCCTTGTTTTGTAATTTCAACTTGCTACGCAACAACCCAGGAATGGCGCAAGACGCAACGCAAAATGAACAGCAAGGTTGGTCGCTTTGTCGCGTTTGGCATTAGCTCTGATTGAAGCTATTTTGGACAATCAACCAACCTGTATGGAGATGCCCCCTACATTATGATCTCGCAAGACCTGATGATGTAGGTTGATCCCTGGAATATTGTTGCCCTCAATCTACCATAAAATATCGGTACTTGTGGTTTTAACATTGAACAAAAATTAAGAAACCGTTAAGCTTTTGTTGAACGAACAGAGGGTTTGGACGTCCGCTTATTTCGAGGTTTGGGTTTGGGGCGATCGCTGGGGGGATCTTGCCAGTTTTCATCAAGCCAATTCGGGCGGTTTTGATCGTAAATCATTTGTAAGGCCGCCGCCGCGATCGCGTGAGCATCGTATTCATCGCTCAATTCCCGCACCAGCGGAAGGAAAGAGGCCATCCGTTCCCCGCCGAGGCTGCTGTGTAAGTCTTCCCGCAGTTTTTCCAAGCGTTGGGCTTCAATTTCAGCGCGATTGGGAATGGAAAGGATATTCAGCCGCTGACGCAGCCGCCGCTCAATTTGACGGAGCGTATTGCGATCGCGATATTGGCTTAAACTGATGGCAATGCCGGTTTTGCCGGCGCGTCCGGTTCTGCCGATGCGGTGGATATAGGTTTCCACATTATCGGGCAAGTCGAAGTTAATGACATGGGAGAGGTTTTCCACATCCAAGCCGCGGGCGGCAATATCCGTTGCTATGACTAAACGGACTTGACTTTTCCGAAAACGGTGCACTAACCGTTCCCGTTGACCTTGGCTTAAGTCCCCATGATATTCATCAACACTGTAACCTGCTGCTTGTAACTCCTGGGTGATTTCAGTGGCTGTGCGTTTTGTCCGAACAAAAATCAGCGCCGATTCCGGATTTTCCACCGCTAAAATCGGCTTGAGGGCTTGCCCTTTGGTCCAACCCCGAGGCACTTTATAAACCCGTTGATCAATCTGCTTCGGTGTGCCTTTGGGCTGTTCCACTCGCAAATTGACGGGATTATCCATGAACTCGTTAATCAAGTCCTGGATCTGTTTGGGCATGGTTGCAGAAAAACAAGCCGTTTGCCGTTGTTCCGGAGCTTGTTTCAGGATTTCCCGGACATCGTCGATAAAGCCCATGCTGAGCATTTCATCCGCTTCATCGAGGACGACATATTGTAAAGTCTGCAAGCGGAGGGCTTTACGATTTAGTAGATCAATAATCCGTCCAGGGGTTCCCACAACGACTTGGGTTCCTCGTTTAAGGCTTTGAATTTGGCGTTCAATGGATTGACCCCCACACACGGTTAAAATTCTTACCTCGCGATCGTGAGAAAAATCTTTAATGGCATTGGCAACTTGTTGCGCCAGTTCTCGCGTGGGCGTCAAAATTAACGCTTGGACAACACTCTGTTCAAGGTTAATGCGTTCTAAAATCGGAAGTGAAAACGCTGCGGTTTTCCCGGTTCCCGTTTGAGACTGACCGACAACATCGTTTCCCTTGAGAATTTCAGGAATGGCTTGTGTCTGGACATCAGTGGGCTGCTCGAAGCCTAGTTTCTCTAGCTGATTTGCTCTTGCTTCCGAGAGTCCTAGACTTTGAAAAGAAATGGTCATAAGGATGCTATTTCGCAATATTTTGTTACCTTCATAATAGCTTACCGTTTATCCCGATGTTTAAATCAGTTTTTTTTGAAAAATTTGCGATCTCCTTGCTGAAAGCGTTGTTCGCGGCCAGACAATCCCCACTTGGTTGTTCTTAAAATTGATCCAGACGCAACAATAGCACTTAGGGCAATCAAGATGGGTTCTTCTGAATACACAGTACGTTGGCAACAGCAGATTCAAAATGTGTCTCCAAGCCAGTGGAATGCCTTGGCTTTACCCCTTTCCACGCCGTTTTTGGAATGGGAGTGGCTTCACAACTTAGAACAATCAGGAAGTGTAACCCCCCGTCGCGGATGGCAGCCCTGTCATTTAACAATTTGGAATCATCAAACATTAGCCGCGGCGGCCCCCTTGTACTTGAAAGGGCATAGTTATGGGGAATTTGTGTTTGACCAGCAATGGGCGAATTTTGCTTATCGGTTGGGCGTTGAGTACTATCCGAAATTATTGGGAATGACGCCTTTTACCCCCGCAGTGGGCTATCGGTTTTTGATTTCCCCGGACGAAGATGAAGCAATGCTTACCAAAATGATGGTAAACGCGATTGAGGAATTTTGCCGTCAGCAACAGATTGCCGGTTGTCATTTCCTATTTGTGGATCCTGATTGGAAGCCTCTGTTAGAACAATTTGGGTTTCGTGCTTGGCAACACCATAGTTACATTTGGGAAAATTCCGGCTTAAATCGTTTTGATGATTATCTCCAATTGTTTAATGCCAATCAACGCCGCAATATTAAACGGGAACGCAAGAAAGTAGAAAAAGCAGGATTAAAGATGAAAGTTCATGCCGGAGAAGACATTCCCCATTGGATGTTTCCGTTAATTTATCAGTTTTATAGCAACACTTGCGATCAATTTTTCGGCATGAGCAAATATCTCAATCGTAAGTTTTTTGAGGGATTGTATCCCAATTATGCCAAGCGGGTTGTCGTCTTTGCCGCTTATACCGAAGACAATCCTCGTCCGGTGGGGTTATCGTTTTGCGTCCGCAAAGGGGAGAATCTTTATGGTCGCTATTGGGGCTGTTTTGAAGAGTTTGACTGTTTACATTTTGAAGCTTGTTATTATCAACCCATTGAATGGTCCATCGCGCAAGGAATTCACATGTTTGACCCTGGGGCAGGAGGCAGTCATAAACGCCGCCGGGGATTTGCCGCTAAACCGAATTACAGTTTGCATTGTTTCTATAATCCGCGGATGAGCCAAATTTTAAATGCCTACATTGATGAAATTAATGAAATGGAGCAAGCAGAAATTGATGCCATTAATCAAGATTTACCCTTTACGAAGAAAGAAATTGAACTTGATCCCAACCGCGTATAAGTTCAGAGGGTGACCAACGAATAATGGAACGCGATCCCAAAATAACGGATAACCGATCATTACTTCGCTGGCCACTGGTTACTGTACACTTTTAAATTGTCGTGTACCCCAACATTCCTCGCAGGGTAAAGAACACAAGAAAGAAGCCGCTAACAAGAATCCCAATTAAAGCGGTAGCCGTAACCGGACGATTAAAAAGCGGTTTCAACCGTTCAAAAAGGGCAAAGAAAATGCCTAAACTAAAACTGATTAAATAGCGAGGATAACGCGAAACGTTTTTAAAAAACTCTCCCATAGTTAATATTACCTCCAATAACGCTTTTTCATTTCTATTTTAAGGGGCGAAACGATCGGAATGGTTGAAAACCAACCCTGTGAAGTAGGGGTTTCAACCGGATTATTCGCATAAAACTCACTAAGATCGTTAGTAAGTGAGTAATCAACAAGTTAAATAACAGGCCTAGTTTTCGTTAGGGAGGTAACTATTATGCAACCAACCAATCCCAATCAATTTACCGAAAAAGCCTGGGAAGCGATTGTGCGGCTTCCCGAAATTGCGAAACAAAACCAGCAGCAACAAATTGAAAGCGAGCATTTATTAAAATCATTGCTGGAACAAGATAGCTTAGCCAGCAGTATTTTTACCAAGGCTAATGTCAGTGTGGAACGCATGCGATCGCGCGTTGACGATTATATCGCCAAACAACCCAAAATTTCCAATACGGGGAGTTCCATTTACTTGGGCCGCAGTTTGGATACCCTATTCGATCGCGCTGAGAATTATCGCACCAGCCTCGAAGATGAATATATCTCCATAGAACATCTTATCCTGGCACTCGCTAAGGATGATCGCTTCGGCAAAAGCCTGTACCAAGAGTTTGGCCTCAATGAGGAAAAACTGAAAGAAGTGATTAAAGACATTCGCGGTTCGCAAAAAGTCACTGACCAAAATCCCGAAGGCAAATATGAAGCCCTGGAAAAATATGGACGCGACTTAACCGAATGGGCGCGTCAAGGGAAACTTGATCCGGTTATCGGGCGCGATGATGAAATTCGGCGAACAGTCCAGATTTTATCCCGTCGCACCAAAAACAACCCGGTTCTAATTGGCGATCCCGGTGTTGGTAAAACTGCCATTGTGGAAGGCTTGGCCCAGCGCATTGTTAGCCGGGATGTCCCCGAATCCTTGCGCGATCGGCGTTTAATTGCCTTAGATATGGGTGCATTGGTGGCGGGGGCAAAATATCGCGGCGAATTTGAAGAACGCCTGAAAGCGGTGCTGAAAGAAGTCACCGATTCCGACGGGCAAATCATCATGTTCATTGATGAAATTCATACCGTTGTCGGCGCCGGTGCCACCCAAGGCGCTATGGATGCTGGCAACTTGCTAAAACCCATGCTTGCCCGAGGCGAATTGCGTTGTATCGGGGCAACCACCCTAGATGAGTTTCGGAAAAACATCGAGAAAGATGCGGCCCTAGAACGGCGGTTCCAAGCGGTTTATGTAGATGAACCCAATGTTACCGACACCATTTCCATCTTGCGCGGTTTGAAAGAACGGTACGAAGTTCATCACGGGGTGAAAATCTCTGACCGTTGTCTAGTCGCAGCTGCCATGTTATCCGATCGGTATATCAGCGATCGCTATCTTCCCGATAAAGCCATTGATTTAGTGGACGAAGCCGCAGCTAAACTAAAAATGGAAATTACCTCGAAACCTGAGGAACTTGATGAAATTGACCGTAAGATTTTGCAACTGGAAATGGAACGCCTGTCCTTGCAAAAAGAACAGGATACGGCTTCCCAAGAACGGTTGGATAGCCTGGATAAAGAACTCGCCGATCTTAAAGAAGAACAAGACCAACTCAATGCCCAATGGCAGTCGGAAAAAGAGATTATTGACCAAATTCGGAGTATCAAAGAAACCATTGACCAAGTTAACTTGGAAATCCAGCAAGCTGAACGGGATTATGACCTGAATCGCGCTGCGGAACTCCGTTATGGCCGTTTAACCGAACTGCAGCGGCAATGGCAAGAAGCGGAAGACAAACTCGAAGAAATGCAAAGCAGAGGCCGGACACTGTTGCGGGAAGAAGTGGCCGAAGCCGACGTTGCCGAAATCATCTCCAAGTGGACAGGTATCCCCATCAGCAAGTTGATGGCCTCTGAGAAAGAAAAACTGTTGCATCTGGAAGATGAACTCCATGAACGGGTCATTGGTCAAGAAGAAGCCGTTCGTGCCGTTTCCGAAGCCATCCAACGCTCTCGCGCCGGCTTAGCGGATCCCAATCGTCCCACATCCAGCTTCATTTTCTTGGGTCCCACTGGCGTCGGTAAAACCGAATTGGCCAAAGCCCTAGCCTCTAACCTCTTTGATACGGAAAGTGCGCTGGTCCGAGTGGACATGTCGGAATACATGGAGAAACATTCCGTGTCCCGTCTCATCGGTGCCCCTCCGGGCTATGTCGGTCACGAAGAAGGGGGCCAACTCACCGAACCCATTCGTCGTCGTCCCTACTCGGTGATCCTCTTTGATGAGATCGAAAAAGCCCATCCCGATGTTTTCCACATCATGCTGCAAATTCTTGATGATGGCCGTCTCACCGATTCCCAAGGACGAGTGGTGGATTTCAAGAATACGATCATTATCATGACCAGCAACATCGGGTCTGACTTGATTCTCGATATTTCCGGCGATGACTCGCGCTATGATGAAATGCGCAATCGCGTCATGGCTGCTATGCGCGAGAACTTCCGACCGGAGTTCCTGAACCGCATCGATGAAATCATCATCTTCCACGCCTTACAAAAAGAACAGTTGCGGGAGATCGTCAAGTTGCAAACCCAATATCTGGAAGAGCGTCTCAAGGAACAAAAACTCTCCTTGAAACTTTCGGAAGAGGCATTGGACTTTTTAGGAGAAGTCGGCTACGATCCCGTCTATGGTGCGCGACCCCTTCGACGGGCGGTGCAACGCTATCTGGAAACGCCCATTGCCCAAGCTTTACTGCGAGGGGAATATAGCGAGGGCGATACCCTGTTTGCCGATGTTGGCGATGAACGGTTAACCTTTAAGCGCTTACCCCGAGAAATGTTTAGCGAGAGTGATTTGCAAGCCCCGGAATCCGGTTCTGAGGAAGCTGTAACCTCCTAAAATAAACTAAGTCCTAGTTTGATCAGCAGGTTGGGTACCAGATCTTTATCCAATCTGCTTTTTTAATCGGTTTGCCGCTTTAATAAGAATCCCTGCATACCCACGGCTTTTGCCGCTTCGTAGTCTTCACTGCGACTGTCGCCGATGTGCCAAGTCTGTTCAGGAAGAACGTTATATTGCGCGATCGCGCTTTGGAAAATTTTGGCATCGGGTTTGGCGGCACCCACTTCTGAGGAGATGGTAATAGTGCTGAAAAACCGTTTGAGATCCAGTGCTGTTAATACTTGATAGAGACGAGAATCAAAGTTGGAAATAATGCCTAATGGGATATCTTGCTCGCGCCACCGTTGCAAACAGGGAATCACATCCGGATAAACTTTCCAGGGATTAGCTGTCGCAAAGTGATTATAAAGACGTTTAAAAAAGACATCAAAGTCTAAAAATTGGTTGGCAACCCCCACTTTCCGGAAGGTCTGTTTTGTTATGTCATACCACCACTCCCATTCTTTTTGGGGGATTTCCCGGGCAGGAACGCCAGGAAAGGCGGGAGAAGGGGCATGTTTGAACACTTCCCTAAATGCCGCATCCACCTGTTGGGAATCGGTCAAAACGCCAAAGCTGCGCGCGATCGCGCTATAAACTTCACCGACACTGCCTCTGACGCCGAACAAGGTTCCCACGGCGTCAAAAAAAATTGCCTTGGGTTGTGTCATACCGCCTCTAAGCAAAGAGTTTGGACAAGGGTTGAGTAACCCAATTGGAAGCGACCGTGAATTGATGTTCCGGGGTGGGCATTCGCGAGAGATAAGCGAGCCGCCGCGCTAAGTAGGCCGCCATGCCGTCCAGCTTCACGCCTTCTGAAGTCAAGCTGGCATTATCCGTGCCTAGCACTAGCATTTCTCCTAGATTATAGTATTTGAAAGTCAACAGCGGCCGCCCCGTCAGAGATGCCCAGACATTCCAAGCACAGTAATCCGATTGTTGAAAGGCAACTTGGGCCGTTGCTGGAACTGCTTGACCGCTGGCATCACAACAATTTGCTAGGTCTCCTACAGCAAAAATTGCCGGATTTCCTTTCACTTGCAGGGTGGGTTCCACTTGAATCTTCCCTCCTTCATTATGGGGCAATTCGAGATTCTTCACCAAATCCGACACAGTGATTCCCACTGTCCAAATGACAACATCAACTGGGAGGGTATCGCTTTGGCCTTTATACAGAAGCGTTATTTCATTTTCGGCAATGCTTTCTACTGTGGTTTCGGTATCAAGCCAAACTTGGCGATCTTCTAGGGCTTTTTGCGCCGTTTTGCGGTTAAACTCAGCAGAAGTCTTCAAAATCATCCCGCCCCGTTCCACAATCCGGATACGGGCCCGTTCTCCCACGCGATCGCGCAGTTTGCAAGCCACTTCCACCCCGCTATAGCCGCCGCCGACAATGGCAATGCGAATTTTATCGCGATCCTGTTTTTCCAACTCACGCAGCTTTTCTTCTAAAGCATAGGCATCTTGCAAGCTGTGGAAGGGAAACGCAAATTCCGAAGCACCGGGCACCATTTCCATGGGGGTTCTTCCTCCCATCGCCAAGACTAAGGAATCGTAGCTTAAGGACTCTTGTTGGGCAAGTTGAACCTGTTGCCTTGCCACATCAATACCAGTGACAGTTCCCTGGACAAAGTTAATTTTGGTGTTGGCTAACACTTCGGTAAACGGCGGGGCAATTTCCCAACTTTGCAATTCACCTGTCAGTAGTTCGTAGAGAAGCGGGGTAAATAAAAAGCGATCGCGCTGATCCACTAACGTAATTTCGGGAAAGGGTTGGTTATCCCAAGGGAGTTCATTCAGACGCAGCGCGGTGTATAAACCGCCAAATCCTCCCCCTAAAATACAGATGCGACTTCTCGATTCACTCATTTGGCTTGATTGACGCTAATAGACCCATTTTCAACAATTGTAACGTTCCCTTAACTGCTGCCGCCAAATCTGGAAAAATTCTTTCTTGGTCTTTGTTTCAGGGAGAAGCTTCTATCAGTTGCTGTTGAACGTTGCGGCGGAACTGATCAAAGGCTTGGCCAACGGCGGGCAGATGCCAATAGGCAAGACTCATTCCCCCCATCATTAACGCTAGAATTAACAATAATAAACTCGCGCCGCCTTGTTGTTTTTTCCTGACTGGCAGGGGGAAGGCAGTCGGTTGTTGTTCCTGATCGTCCGGCCCCTCAGTTGCTTCGGAAAATGTCAGAGCAACAGGCTGCTGCAATGATGGCTCTACTTCGCATTTCATTAAAGAAACGGTCACATTATCATGGCCGTTGAGGGTATTGGCTAAATGAATCAGTCGTTGCGCTACGCGATTCAAATCAGTTTGTTCCTCTAAAATCGGTAAAATTTCTTGTTCCCAATACAGTTCTACTAAACCATTGTCGCTTAAACCATCGGAACACAATAAAAAGACGCAATCTTCATCCATGATCAAGCGTTGCGTGGTGGGATCCAAAATATGGGAAGCATTCATTCCCAATGCCTGTACTAATGCCCCAGCAGACCGCTGTTGTAGGGCTTCCCGATATAACATATGCCCTAAGCGGGTTTGCCGCGAAGCAAGATCGTCATCTAACGTCAGTTGGCAACAGCCGCCGCGAGTAATTAAATAAACGCGAGAATCTCCCACATGAGTGACATACATTTCATGATTATGGGCAAAAGCCATAACCAAGGTAGTTCCCATGCGTTGTTGCGACCTTCGGTGGCTGGCGTCATTTTCCTGACAAATTAAATGATTAACCGAGCTCACCGCTTTTTCAATTTGTTCTGTTAAATTCCGGGAATTGCTGGCCTCTTGCAGATTTTTTTTCAGTTGTTGATGTAAATTCTGAATCACAAGATTAGAAGCAACTTCGCCCCATAATGTCCCCCAACACCATCACAGACTATCGCAAGGGCAGTTTGATGAGAACGGGAAGGCAAGGGGTTTTGTTGTTGATAGTAAGCATCTTCATTATGAGAGCGACTGGGACCGGCATCAGAAGCCACAGCAATTTGATAAGACCGCGATTGCAATCGCGCAGTTGTTGCTAACCCTTCTTCTAAGTGATTAACTAACCTCTCACTGCTGTCTAACTTTCCTGCGATCAAACGATGACAGAGTTGTTCCAAAAAAGACTGCGTTTCCGGCTGCGATTCTGAAACGAACGTTGACCAAAACTGTCCTAGCTCATTTAAGGCGACTTCTGTTTCATCAAATTCCAATTCCTGCAGCTGAATGATCCCGCTATTGACCCGAACTAACCCCGGATTAATCAGCGTTGTCGCTACCCCTTGCACTTGTAGGGGCTGCCAAAGCTGAGCAATTTGCCAAAGCCAATTGAATTGACGAGTCGCAGTTCCCTGTTGCCAAACTTCATTTAAAGGCGGTAAAAACTTCCCTTGGGCAAATTGAGCTTGGACCCGAGAGGAAAAGGTTTCGTATTCCAGCAGCCAAACCTGGGACTCTTTCCCGGAAATCACGCCATATACTTTGGGAACATGTAGGCGATAGGGACTTAATTTTAAGTAAGGCTTGAGCCAAGAGGGAATTTGATCCGGCAGGTGAGGGGAAAGACCAGGCTGTGTATCTAAAACCAGTTTGGGGGTTATTACCAGATAGCGATTGGCAAGGAAGTCTTGAACCAATTCTGAGTTAAGGGACGTTCCCGCTACCCACAGATATCGTTTGATAAGCGGGGTCTGGCACCGACAGCAAACTTGGCAATTCAGACTGTTTGCCGTTTGACAACGGGGAAGCGAACAATGGAGAAGTTTTCGCGAGTCGTCCATTAATGAAAGTTGTTTGATACCGTTAGAAAAATCCTAGTCCAGAAGAAGATAATTCTGGCAAATTAGCCTTTGTATTGTTCTTCTGAACCGGGACTTTCCACTTTCGGGACCCCCATACTGTAGTTGAGAACCCGACTGTTCATGTTATAGCTAATTTCCCCATTAAGGAGAAGATTGCGGATAAAATGTTCCAAATCCGAACCAATCCGCCGCAGATTATATTCAGTTAAGTCTTGGCCGCTATAGGATTCTACAAGTTCATCAAATTTTCGATAAACCTGGTTTAACGTTTCTTCTGTCCAGTTAAATTCGTTGTCTGGATCAACATCCAAGGTCAGAACATTATTGCTTTCCACTAACTCGTTATTTTCAATTTCTGCCGTATAAATGCGAATATGACGGGTTGTCGATTTATATAACATAATCGTTTGAGCGCGATGGTTATACCGAAAATCATCATCTTTGCTTTTTTAAATTTAACAGGTTTTCTCTTTCATGCTGAGTCCGAATTTCAAGGGCAATCAATTTGCCCAAGAAGTGTCGCTTGTTTTGCCCCTGTCACTTGGGGGAGATTTCCGGGGAAGCGATCCCAGTAACGCCAATAGGCAAGCACGGCAAACGCGATCGCTTCTTTAAAGTTACTATCAAGTCCCGCTTCATCGGTTGATTGGATTGTCACCTCTGGGAAATAGTGTTGCAATCGCCGGCGCAAATAATGATTCCTGCTGCCGCCGCCGCACAACAGAATTGTCTCAGGAAGAGCGGGTAAAAACCGATGATAGTCTTGTTTGATGGCGCAAACCGTTAATTCGGTTAAGGTGGCCAGAAAATCCGCTGGGGAGAGGCCATAATATTGCGCATTCTCCCAAGCGCGATCGAGATAGGCTTTGCCGAATAATTCCCGTCCCGTGGATTTTGGGGGGGATTGCTGGAAAAACGGATCTTGCAGCCATTGCTGCACTAATTCTTGATGCGGGGTTCCCTGGCTGGCCCATCGTCCGTCTTTATCATAGCGTTTTTGCCCATTGGTCAGACCTTGTACGGCTAAATCCAGCAAACTGTTGCCAGGACCATTATCCCAGCCGCAGACTTGGGTTTCCCAATGGGGTTGGCTGCACGGCGGCAGATAGGTAACGTTGCTAATTCCCCCGATATTTTGGACACAACGGCTAAAGCGAGGGTGCCCCAGCAAACAAGCATCAACTTTGGGAACTAAGGGCGCCCCTTGGCCGCCTTGGGCAACATCGGCAGCGCGAAAGTTGCTAACCGTGGGCTTTTGCGTCAAATGGGCAATCATGGCCCCGCGTCCCAATTGCACACTGTAGCCCAGAGAATCTTGAGGCGGGCGATGGCATACGGTTTGACCGTGAGACCCAATCAGTTCAGCAGTGAGGTTGTTTGCTTGTTGCAGCCTTTGGGCGCATTGGGCAAAATACTGCGCGATCGCGTCGTCAAGTTCGCAAAACTCGCCAATGGTTAATGCTTTTCCGGCACAAACCGTTAGAATGTCGCTTTGCAACTGTTCCGGATAGGGATAGGTTTCGCCGGCTAATAACGTGACCTGAATATTGTCTCGTTGTCCGGCAATATCAACTAACGCGGCATCAACGCCATCAACGGAGGTGCCGCTCATTAAACCAATCGCTTTCATAACTGAATCAGTCTTGGGTGTGAATCGTCAAAACTTGCGGAGGTGTGGCATCAGGAGGATATCGAAATTGCACCGTAACTTGGCGTTGCTGTTTTGGCGGGATAGTTAAGGTTGCTAGCGGTTCTCCCCGTTCACCGCGATGTTGTACCAAATGAAAATAACGCGTTTTCTCGTTGCCTGCTGGCGTTTCATAAGCCACTTTGACAGTGCCGCGAAAGAACACCTGGGAGGAAGGAGAATCGAGAAACTGCAAGCCATTATTTAATTCATCTTGTTTAATTGGGGTATCAAACGTCAGTGTTACCTCGCGCGATCGCGCCGCAGGATTCTGCAACCGGAAGGTTAAATCATATTCTACACCATAATTGCCATGGGCTTGATAAGCTGTATCAGAATAGCGTACTAACATCGGCGCACTTTGCACTTGTTCCGTTCCCAACCGTCCGCCCCATAAAGTGCTGATGCCATAAGCAACGGCTTCCCCAGGCGAGGGAAGCGTAACATCCACTGTTGTTTCCCATCGGAAACCGCGAGAAACGCCTGCAACCCGTCCATAAACCAAAGATTTGTTGCTATTGGGAGGCGTTGGCGCTTGATCTCTGGGGGTGACTAACCCTTGCTGCTGAAGTAAGGCTTTCCACTCCGATAAACTGGGAGAACGTTCAGCACCTGTGGGCGTTTTCGAGGCATACTGGGCTAAGCTGGCGACATAAACCTTGCCGTCGCTTTTTAAACGAACATAAGTAGAACGGCCATTCAGCGGCGGTTCAAACGGTTTTACCGGAATGGGGGCATTGAGCAACAGACGGCTGCGCTGGGGGAGAATGGTTAACGTGGCAGGGAACAGGGGTTGCCGCTTATCTCTGAGCAGATCATTCATCACGCGGCTTCCCGGTCCAGCATACACATTTCCGGCAGGATTGGGAACGGGAGACGGGAGTTCAATAAACGGCGCATCGGGCTGACTAAGATAGCTTGCCCCTGAGAGAACATTAACAGTGACCGTTTCCGAGGTAGGATTGCGGAGTAAAATGCCTAAATAGAGGGTTTTTAAATCTCCCGGTTTCGGCGGTTTCGCCACATGATGGGCAAAAATATCAAACCGCCCTTGCAATGGAAAATTCAAATGGGCATGGGGAGAGGCTTTGTTGGTTGGAGGAAACGTCGAGAGTAAAATCCCTTCTCCTTGCACTAATTCGGGACTGTTACTATTAAAAACGGGAATTTCATTTAATTTCCCCGGAAGCGGTTTGACTGTTTGTTGGGCAATCAGTTGCGGATAACTGACAACAGGGGAAGCAGCGAAAAGCAGCGGGGCTGAGGTTAATAAGGAAACCAGAATACGCATAACATAATTGACGATACTTACGAGTTATTAGGAGGAGTTATTGAAAGAGCCATTAATTGCACTAATTGATTATGATATGGGAAACTTGCACTCAGCGGCCAAGGGATTGGAAAAAGTCGGTGCCACTGTGAAAGTTACCGATTCCACACAGATCATTGCTGATGCTGATGCCGTGGTAATTCCGGGAGATGGAGCCTTTGATCCAGCCATTAAACATTTGCGCCAACGGGAACTGATGGAACCGCTTCAGGGCGCGATCGCGCAGGGAAAGCCGTTTTTAGGAATTTGTCTAGGGCTGCAAGTTTTATTTGAAAGCTCTGAGGAAGGGACAGAAACGGGATTAGGGGTTATTCCCGGAACGGTACGTCAATTTCAACCGGAACCGAATTTAACTATCCCCCACATGGGTTGGAACCACTTAGAATTGAGGCAGCCTCATCATCCCCTGTGGCGCGATTTACCGGAAAATCCCATGGTTTACTTTGTTCATTCCTATTATGTTGAACCCAGTGACGCCGAAGTATCTGCAGCGATGGTGACTCACGGCAGTCAAACCGTTACCAGCGCGATCGCGCAGGATCATCTCATGGCGGTGCAGTTCCATCCTGAAAAGTCATCCCACATTGGGCTGCAAATTCTGTCCAATTTTGTCAATTTCACAATGCAATAACTTACCCCCCATACAGGGGGTCAGAGGTGAGAATTAAAGGGATCTGGCAAAATTTGGTTTAAACAATCCCTAAGAAATGGAGAACGCTTTGTCCGTTGACATGAGTTACTCTGCTACTGCTTCAACAACAGTGCTATGACCCCCATCAGAGCGACTGAGCACCACAATCCAGCAAGCAACCATCGCAACGGTAAGGATGATGATATAGGGCAAGAACATTCGCAATCCTAGCCCTTCTGCCATATTGCCTGCCAGCAATGGGAAAATTGCTTTCCCTAAACTGCTAAAGCTAGCAATGAAACTGATGGAACCGGTTAGCAAGTGACCAGGCACCACATTCGATAGGAAGGCAAATCCTGTGGGTAAAATCGGACCCAGGCAAAATCCGGTTAGTAACAGCCCAAAGCCATTGGTAATGGTCAAATCAGTAGCATTAAATGCTAAAAGTCCCACAATTGTCCCTATTAAACAGATATTGATTGTTCCTTTGTTGCCTAATTTATTCGATACCGGCGCAATACAAAGTCGTCCAACGGTTGATGCTAGCCAATAGCCGCTGACCAACCAACCTGCTAGAACTGCATCCTCGTGGCGATACTCGGTGAGAAAGGTGTAACTCCAATTGCCCAAGGTCATTTCTGAACCTGCATAAAACAGTAGAAAGAAGGCAAACAACCAGACAAAACGGTATTTTAGAAGAGTATCTTTGGGTTGATTGTCATGATTTTTGGAACTGGTTTCCGCTGCAGCTTGTTGAGCGTCGGCTTTGCTAAATAACCAGCGAACACTGATTAGCAGTCCCAAAGTTAGGGCACCAATTCCAAAGTAAACCCAACTCCAACTAAAGTCGGCTTCTAATAATTGCGACACAACGAAAGGACTCAGTAGGGCACCAATTCCATAGAAGCCGTGAAGATAGTTGAGAAGGGCCGTTTTATTCGGCAAGTTAGCCAAATGAGTATTTAAAGTGGCTTCAAGAATAGCGGCACCAAATCCTAATAGGAAAGGAACGCTGAGAAGAATGTAAATTGGCGGTTGCAACGCAAATCCGACAATACCGGTAAGGAAAATCAGGTTGCCAAATCCTAGAAATTTGACATTCCCGAGTTTTTTGGATAAGTAGTTGCTGTTTAGCGCTGCCACTAAATAGCCGATGGAGCCAGCGAGGAAAACCAAGCTAAGTATCCCTTTATCGACATTGTAATCGTTTCCCCAACGCGGCAGTAAAACACCAATGGCAGCATCATTTGCTCCAAGAAGGATAAAGGTAAGGAATGCAAACCCAATTTGCAGTTTAACTCGCAAACTGCTAGTTAATTGTTCAGTTGGCGTTTGTAAATTTTTATCAACGGCTTTGTCATCTTCGGTCGGGCCTTCTGTATCATTGGTTAGTATAGAATCAGATTTGGGTGAGGTTTCTTGCGCTTCCGCTGAATCGTGTGTAGCTAAATCTGTATCTGTGTCAGCCATGGCATCATCCTCCTTAATTGACATTCAGGCTCCATCATTCCACTTCCAGAAATTATTCTAGAAAGTCGGTGCTTCTATTGTCGGGAGGGGTTGCAGGCATTAAAGATAATTATTTTTGAAGTTATTCCCCAATTGCATCAATAACTGCAATGGGCAAGGGGATTTCTCATCGTATTAGAGCTAGCGGCCTTAAACAACAGCTTGGCTCAGGGGATTGTCCTGAAAACGCAGTATTCACTTTAACTGTTGCCACGTAGAAGTTGAATCGATTGGGCAGTTAAAAAGAGACCGAGCACAATATAACTGGCAAAAACGACTAAGCTTGTTGTATCTAAAGTCCCTTGAACAAGCGTATCGTAGTTGGACAATAAAGAAATATGTTCGAACACTTCTCCTAAGGCACCGGTAAAGCGATTGGCAATTAAATCGGTTACCCACAAAAACAAGACGATGGCAAAGGTGATAACGGCAGCAAAAATGGTGCTGTCAGTTAAAGAAGAGATAAACATTCCCAACGAAAGAATTGCTCCTGCCAAGAGAATTAAAGCCAGGTGGGCAATTAACGGAACGGCAGGGGGAACGGGAGAATTCGCCGCATTAAAAATAAAAATTTCGTAACCTAAAATCGGGATAATCATCACTGTAAAAAATGCCAGTGCGCCCAATAGTTTTCCCACAGCAATTACCCAATTGGTAAGGGGAGAAGTGGCAAGAAGTTCCAGGGTTCCCCGTTTACGTTCTTCTGTATATAATCCCATAGAAAGAACAGGAAGAATAAATAAGACCAGCGACCCTAAAAAACCAAAATAAATTTTAATAAATTGATAAGCCACATCAATGGGAGGCGTGGGAATGCTTTGTTGTTCCCGTTGACTTACTTGCTGGATAATTCCTTCTGGGCCTAATAAAATAGAGACGAAAAAGAAGCCTGAAAGCAGCCAAAATACAGTCGCGATTAAATAGGCTAAGGGGGATGTTAAATAGCTTTGTAATTCCCGACGGAAAATGGCAAGCAGGTTATTTAGAAGAATCATCATCAGTTGTTTCTAATTCGTATTGGTCGTCGGTTGATCTTGAGCGGTCAATTCTAGGAAGACGTCTTCTAAAGTCGGTCGATCGCGCTGCATTTCGTATAGATGAAAGCCGGCGTTAACAACAACAGTGGCAATTTTATCCCCTGGTTCGGTATTGGGAAGACAAGTAATTTTGACAGTCAAACGCTCTCGGTTTTCTTGAGGAGAAATTGTAACAGAAGCAACTTCTTCTAAGGAATTGAGGAGATTTTCCAGTTCTTCGGCTTCTCCGGCAACATCTAGGGTATAGCCGCCCCCTCCGGCTAATTCGGCGGTTAAATTGTCTGGCGTGTTCGTGGCAACCACGCTGCCGTTGGAAATGATGGTTACGCGATCGCAGGTCATGCTCACTTCCGATAAGATATGGGTGGAAAGAATAATGGTATGATCCCCTGCTAAATTTTGAATTAGATTTCGCACTTCAATCATTTGCCGGGGATCCAAGCCGATGGTGGGTTCGTCTAAAACAATGACTGGGGGATTATGAACAATCGCTTGAGCGACGCCCACCCGTTGGCGATATCCTTTTGATAATTTGCGAATTAAAGTATGGCGTTTTTCTTCTAGGAAACAGCGTTCAAGGGCGCGATTGATTTGCTGAGCGCGATCGCGCCGGGAAACCCCTTTAATTTGCGTCACAAAGGCTAAAAACCCTTGCACAGTCATATCCAGATATAAGGGGGGATGTTCCGGTAAATAACCAATTCGTTTGCGGACATCAAGGGAATGCTGATGCACTTCATAGCTGCCGATTTTTGCGGTTCCCGTACTAGCTGAAAGATACCCGGTCAAAATCCGCATTGTTGTTGTTTTACCGGCGCCATTTGGTCCTAAAAACCCCAAAATTTCCCCTTCTTTCACAGAAAAGGTAACATCAGTAATGGCAGGAGTTGAACCAAAGGATTTACTGAGATTTTCAACTTCAATCATAGATACAGGGAGGGGAAATCATTTGTTATGCATCGCTGTTATCTCATTTTAATTACCCTAACGATTACTTTACTTGCTAGTATTTCAAAAAGCAATGCCCAAGCTGATGCCTCTCTTTCTTCACCCATTATTCCAGTGAGCGAATTAAAAGATGTTGAACCTGGCGACTGGGCATTTTCGGCTTTACAGCAGCTGCAACAACGCTATCAATGCATTGAAGGCTATCCTAACCAAACCTTTCGCGGGAGACAAGGCATTAATCGCTATGAATTCGCCGCTTTTTTAAATCGGTGTTTAACTCAATTAGAAAAAAGCATTCGGGCAGAAGAACAGGCAGCCATTCAACGGTTGCAAACGGAATTTGCTCAGGAGTTGGCCATTTTGCGAGGAAAAGCGGATGCCACAACCGCCCGAGTGCGTGAACTGGAAATTACGCAGTTTTCCCCTACAACCAAGTTGCAGGGAGTGGTGAATTTTGTTGCCGCTAATAGCGCCCAAGCTGGAGAAGACAGCGGCGTTGTCTTGCAAGCGCGATCGCGCCTCAATTTTAACACCAGTTTCACCGGTCGCGATTTGCTTCTCACCTGCTTCACAGTAGGCAATAGCATTCCCCCCGACTTAGCCGATGGCAGCAGCGAATTTACCCAAACCCATCAATGGCGCGGCAATACCAACAACAACCTCACCCTCAGCAAGCTTAGTTATCGCTTTCCTCTCGGGGAAAACGCGATCGCGATGTTAACGCCCCGAGGCGGCTATCATGCCGACTATAACAGCCCTGCGGTCAATCCCTTTTTTGAAGACGCTAACGCGGGAACCACCACCCTCTCCACGTTTGCCCAACGGAATCCCATTCTCAGTTTAGGCGGGGGAAGCGGGGTGGCAATTTCCTATGCTATGAATCTAGATCTTCTTATTGGGGCAGGTTATTATGCCCCCAAGGCAAGTCAGCCCGAAAGCGGTTTATTTAACGGTTCTTACAGCGCTGGCTTGCGAGTAAAATGGGAGGCAGCAGATGATCTCTCTTTTGGGGTAAACTACTTACATAGTTACTTTGAACAAGGAGAATTCGGTTTTAATGACGGTCTCGCTGATGCCTCGACAGTAGTTGGTACAGCAGTAGTGAATAATACCCTAGCCCAATTTCCGACTGTCACCAACGCCTATGGGATTGAAATGTTGTGGCAAGCCCATCCTAAATTAGCCTTTGGCGGCCGGTTGGGTTATACTGACGTTAAAGCGCTTAGTCAGGGAGATGGAGAAATTTGGAATTACTCCTTCTCTGTTGTTTTGCCAAAGTTGGGTCAAGGCAATAACTTGGCTGGCCTGATTATTGGCGCTCAACCTTATTTAGGCAGTCTAGAAGGAACTTCCCAACTTAATAATCAGATTCCTTGGCATTTAGAAGGATTTTATCGATGGCAAGTTAGCGATCAAGTTTCAATTACCCCAGGTATCATTTGGCATCCCAATCCCAATCAAGATCCCACTGAAACTGATGTTGTAACAGGCACAATGAAAATGACAGTCACATTTTAATTGCGATTTTAATCAAAATCGAGGGCTTTTTATTATCAAAGAAAAAAAAATATTGATCTCATCTATGAGCCATCAGTAAATTATGAATAAGTAATTAATTACATTTCTTCTAAACTGATTTAAAGGAATGTTAAGTGTTTTTAGTTAGGGTTGTGATGCAACAACTTATTGAAGTATTAATTGAAAATTATGGCTTTGAACTTAGCAATGAAACACCGCAAGAATTAGCCGTGCGGTGGTTAGAAGAATATGACGCCCATTGGGTTCGGTTAGCCATTATTGAAGCCCTTTACTTAGGACGCTATAAAGCCGTTTCTGTGGAACAAATTCTCACTCTCTGGTCGAGTCGCGGTCAACCGAAATTTCACTTTACCCATGAATTTGAAAGATTAATCTGTCGTCGCTTGCCCACTGCCCTGCGTCAACTTGCTAGAGAAGGGGAACAACAACCGATTTCTGCAGTTGAAGCAACTTCACCAGCAGCGAGGGAACAGCACAAGGAAGAGGCAATTGATGTTGACGAAGCGGATGAAGAAGATGAGGAACATGAGGAATCAGAAAATAATCATCCCTTTAGTATTAACCGCTTTACCCCTTTACTTGACCGCTCTCGCTTTTACTCCAAATTGAAAGCCGTTGCTGATGATCAAAGCAATTAAGCATTAAGGCGTCGAATTTCGGAATAAAACATCACCCATCCTTGTTCGCCGGTTTCGTTTTCTTCCCAAACCGTTCGCAACCGTAAGTTGGGATGAGCAAACCACAAGCGTTCTTTAATTAAACCATTGGTATTGTTAAATGTGGAAAGGGTTAATGCCTCATCCTCTCCCATAACAAAATTGCCAACAATTGGCGATTGGTCGCGATTAACAAGTTTTTGGATCAATTGACCTTTTTGGAGTTGTTCATCATCCGGAATCAGAACAATCAAACTAGCGCCTTTTTCCCCCACTGATTGATTATCCCAACTGATTTTTGCCCCTGCTAAATTTCGGTTTTCTTCTTGTTGTACCGGATTGCCATTGATTCGAGCCGAAGCTTGGCGACATAAATCGACAACCGTATTATCATCTTGATTCAGCAATTCCACAGTTAATTCCGCTTTCCCATTTTCCACTTTTTTTTGGGCGAGATCATAGCGGGTGCGTTGGGTAAACCACTTGCCTTCACTTTGTTCAAAAAAGGTTTTAATGTTAGTCATGGTTGGTCATGTAATCGCTAAGTTCAAGTCAATTAAGTGTTGAGTTTTTCCAGAGAAAGTGCAGCTGCCTGACTCACTTGGGGATGGCTATCTTTTTGTAAATAATTCAAAGCAGAAATACTCTGTTCTTCGGCAGGCAAATTGCCAAGAGCTTCTGCAAGACGTTGACGCACTATCCAATCCTCGGATTGCACAAAGCGTAACATTCGGTCTAAAGAATCGCTGCTTTTGATTTCTCCCAAAGCCGCGATCGCGGCTTGCTGTAAAACAACTTCCTCACTGTTGAGGGCTTGTTGTAAAACGGCTTTTGCTTCGGGATTTTGCAAATTGCCCAAAGACACCGCCGCACTAAAGCGAACCAGCCAGTGAGTATCTTCATAAAACAATCGTACCAACGGCTCAAAGGCCCGCGGATCTTGGAGGTAGCCAAAAGCCCCAGCCGCATCAGCCCGAATGCCGTAATCGTCATCTTCTAGAAATTCTAAAAGAAGCGAAAAGGATTCAGCAGTGGGTTTCAACCCTAAGGCAAACACGGCCATAGACCGAATTTGTAAACTCTCATCATATAAAACTTTTTTAATTAAGGGAACTGCACTTTCGGGTTCCACATCTCTCAATTGGGCCAATGCCACCATCCGATCGCGCTGATTGGAACTTTCAAGTTGTTGAGCCAGTTCCGCTAACTTAACGTTACTCATGATTGTTTATCTTGATAAAATGTTTCTAAACTTGATTTATTGCCCACATATCGCCAATGCCAGGGTTCATAGCCAATTTCTTCATGATCCTTGGGAAACGAGAGTTCAAAGCTGTAGCGAGGGGCATTTTCTTTTAACCAACGAAATGCCTCGGTTTTAGCAAAACTTTTTTTCACATGGGTAGCAGGGGCATTCCCATCGCCGATATCAATGGCATAACCGGTATGATGTTCACTATAGCCTGGCGGCGCACTTACTTCAGCGCGTTCGGTCGTCACTTGTCCCCGTTTCGCTTTAATCCCAAAAAATAGATATTCCTGTTCTTCCACTGAACGAAATCCGGACAAAGGAACTAACGAGACGCCATCTCGGCGCGCGGCTGCTTGCATTTCCAGAAACGCTTTTGCGGCTGGGGTTCTTAATTTAATCCGACCATCTGCTGTTAGGGCTGTTAAAGTCTCAGCGGGGGCTTGTTGATAAGGTAAATGTCCTAGCAACTCCTTACTCGTTTCAGTGTTAGCCGATGTTTTGTCCAAAGAAGACAGCGATTTCGGCGAACTGCTATTTTCTTGATTTTCTTCAGCGATGGCCGATTCTTTTTCCGGTGAATCAGACACACTCTCTTCCGATTGCGGCGCCGAGGTGACATTGGGTTCAGAATTTTGATCCCATAAATAACCCCCTGCAATAGCCACAAGCAGGCTTAATCCCAAGCCGCTGCCAAGTAAAAGCCATAAGCGGCTGCGTTTTGTCTCAGGAACAGGAGTGACATCTCTCAGGGCTTCTGGAATTTCATCAGGGGAAGATTGATTGTTCCCGACAGACAAGATTTCTCCTCCAAGACCGTGATGGGCATCTCTTAGTTTAGCAAAAGGTAGAAATACAAGACTTTAGGCTTAGTGTTTCCACTTTCTTAAAATTCTCTGAGAAAGAAAACCAATTTTACTAAGTTTTATTGCGATTTATTTATTTTTATTTTATATTATTAATTAAAGGATCAAGAAAACTTAATACTATCTCTCAACAATCAAAGTCGCTAGGGTCATCAATGATGCTTTCTTTCTGAAATAGAAGGCGCTTCCTATTGCCATTGGTCAAATTAATTAAAAAAACGACTCTACAGTCTATCGAAGGAGGAGAAGCGAAAACAACAGTTGGGAGTTGTCAAATTATGACCCTTGGCTAATTTGACACTTTGGCGCGCAATCCTTTTATGCCAGTGATCAAAGGTAAAACTTAAAAAGCATGTTTCAAACCATACGCGATTTATCAGCAAAACTTTTTCGTTCTAATTTCAGCCCCAACTACTGGTCTCAATTGGCTTGGGCTGTTTTACGAGTCGTCGTTGGGATTATGATGATTCACAATGGCATTGATAAACTTTCTGACATTGAGAATTTTGCCACCGCTTATGTGGAAGTCATTGGTCTTCCTTTTCCCATTTTCTTCAGCTATGTGGCAGGTTACACAGAATTAATCGGGGCGCCGCTGGTGGCGTTAGGGTTCTTAACTCGTCCGGCGGCTTTAGGTTTATTGGGAACTATGGCAGTTGCCATGTACCACCATATTTTAGTTGCAGGTTTCAGCATCCCCTATTTAGAACTATCTGCAATTTATGCCAGTTGCTTTCTCTTCTTTTTCATCAATGGTGCCGGCTTGTTCTCTGTGGATACCTTGATCAGCAGTTGGTTAAGCAGCCGAACCTTTGCTCTGGAAGAGCAGCCTGAATCCATCCGCCAAGATAGTCAACAGGCTGCTGACAAAAGCGAAGAAAAAGTTACCTCTTAATAGCGTTTCACCACTACTGAAATAACGAATTCGAGAGCGATCTTACCAGATTGCTCTCTTTTTTTAAGAAAACAAATTTCTTGCATTCTGTCAAAGATTAAACTGTCTTAACACAATTCCCTGCTTTGATTGATGAATCAATAATTGCTTAAAAACTTCCTGGCATCAGCAGGACTCAGGTTTTGACATCCCACAGCGGCAACTTGGAATAAGTCGCCTTCGACGAAAATTTTAATGCGTTTTGCTAAACGCAACTTAATAATGGGGAGTTCTAATAACGGGATTAAATCACTTACAGTATGGGCAATTTCTTCATTGGGACAATCAATTCGAAAATTTCCCCAACGACGATTGACTTTACAATTTCCTAAAATTCTTAACTGTTGAGATTCGGATTGACTTTCTCGATAATAGTCCCAAATCAATCGTGTTAGTTGTGAATATCGTTTCATGGCACACCTAATTTTGGCTCAACAACGATGGCTGCTTGTTATTTTTATTAAATCTAACTGTTTGACTTGCTCGCCAACTTTGTAAGAAGATTTAATCATAAGTTGCAAATAGTTACGTTTTTGAAAGCGATTGCATCTCCTGTATCAGAAAAACAATAAGACCGAATTTCTCCGGTTGTCCTGTAAAGATAATGTAAGATTCACAACATCGCTCTGATTCAATAGCAGGGACTTGAGACTCCCTTGGTCAACCCTTGGCAGCAATTAGCTATAATGCCTCCAGATTCAGGAGTGTTTAAGGAAAATTAAAGATGACGATGCAGTCCAATTTAGAAACAGCATTTCGCCAACAAAATGCGCTAAAAGTAATTAGCGGATTAAATCATTTTGAGCGCGATCGCGTCGCGCAAGTCATCAAAGCCGCAACAGCAGGAGGGGCAACATTTGTCGATATTGCTGCTGATCCCGAATTAGTCAAAATGGGGAAACAACTCAGCAAGCTTCCCATTTGTATTTCGGCAGTAGAACCGGAACGCTTTGCCGCCTGTGTGGAAGCAGGGGCAGATCTAATTGAAATTGGCAATTTTGACACTTTTTATGCCCAAGGGCGACGCTTTGATGCTGAAGATGTATTAGCGTTAACCCAAAAAACCCGTCAGTTACTCTCCGAGATTACTCTCTCAGTAACGGTTCCTCACATTCTTCCCCTAGATGAACAAGCAGAACTTGCTATTAGCTTAGTCAATGCCGGTGCCGACATCATCCAAACTGAAGGGGGAACTAGCAGCAACCCTAGCCATAGCGGCACCTTGGGCTTAATTGAAAAAGCAGCGCCCACCCTGGCAGCTGCTTCGACAATTTCTCAAGCAGTTTCGGTTCCTGTGTTATGCGCTTCCGGTTTATCCAATGTTACCGTTCCCATGGCAGTGGCTGCTGGGGCTTCCGGTGTTGGTGTCGGTTCTGCAGTGAATCAACTCAATGATGAAGTCGCCATGATTGCCACGGTGCGCAGTTTAGCAGAAGCTTTATCCACAGTGCAGCGTCGCCGTGCCGTACCTTCTCAAAATTAATTTTCCCTTATAACAAGGGGGATGAGCATTGCCCATCCCCCTTGTTGTCTAGCAATGGCGATTTAGTTATTAGAATTCAAAGCCGGGTTAGATTGGCTGCCAAGGTTGATTTTTACAGAACGGTTCACTGCCTCTTCGACTTTGGGTAAGTGTAGCGTCAAAACACCGTTTTGATAGTCGGCCTCGACTTTATCTTGCTGAATACTTACCGGTAAGTTGATGGTGCGGCTAAATGTACCGTATTGGAACTCAGAGTGATAGATTCCTTGGCCGTTGTCTTGTTGTTCGTGGCGATATTCACCACTGATGGTAACCAGATCCCGCGTTGCGCTAATATCTAAATCATCAGCATTAACGCCAGGAATTTGGGCTTTGAGAACTAAATTTTCACCAGCGTCATGCAGTTCTACTGCCGGTTGCCAGGGTTGTTCTCTGAGGGCATTGGCCTCGTTAATTTCGTCAAATAAACGATCCATTTGACGACGGAAGGATTGCATTTCTGCATAAGGATTCCAGCGTACCAGTGCCATACAGCGTTCACCTCCTAGTTGCAAATAAGGATATTAACTGCTTGTTGCATCTGATAGGGTTGATTAACGGTTAGAACACTTGCTTTTTTGATTAAGCATCATCTCTAACCTTTCAATTCTGACTATGGCAAAGGGCTTAGGGATTGTCGGTGGGGTTTCTACGACAATTGGCATAGGTTTTACCGTATCTCCCAGTTTCTTTGGGAAAATAGTAACGATTAATTTAGGAAAGAGGTAATTTTGACTGAGTTTGTTGTGATTTCTCCGGATGTCTCTTTAGTCGATCTTCAGTTATCGCAGCCTTTGTCTTTGGGAGTGCTGGCTTCCGGGAAGGGAAGCAATTTGGTTGCTGTTGCCGACGCGATCGCGCAAGGAAAACTCAATGCCGCTATCAAGGTTGTTATCTATAATAAAGCCCAAGCCCAAGTCAAAGAAAAAGCCGCAGAATTGGGAATTCCCTCAGTTTTCTGCAACCATCGGGATTATCCCAACCGGGAAGCGTTTGATCAAGTTTTGGTAGATACCTTGAAAGCCTATCAAGTGCATTGGGTGATTATGGCAGGATGGATGCGGGTGGTTACCCCCGTGTTAATCAATGCCTTTCCTGACCATGTGATTAACATTCATCCCAGTTTATTACCCAGTTTTAAAGGAATTAACGGGGTAGAACAAGCCCTAGCTGCCGGGGTCAAAATTACAGGCTGTACGGTGCATTTAGTGCGCCCGGAAGTGGATAGCGGTCCGATTTTAATGCAGGCAGCGGTCCCGATCTTTGCCCAAGATACCTGTGAGGGGTTACACCAACGAATTCAGCAACAAGAACATCAAATTCTACCCGGCGCGATCGCGCTAGCGGCGCAGCAGGAAAATTAAGAGGCGATGCTGTCCCCCCTTCAGAATCCCGGGGGGAAACTTGCAATTACTCACCTGTCAGCAACTGCGCGATCGCCTCTTGTTCTTCCAACTCAAATTGCGGCGGGGTTTGTCGCGAATCTGTAATTAGCCAATCCAATGCGGCCGCTTGTACATCAATGGTGGTTCCCGTTTTATCCACACAGTAACGTCCAAACACCAGTTTATCCACTAATCTCACTTTGGGGCCGAGGCGAGAATATTCAAAGATGACGCTGTTTTTGACCGTTGCCCCGCTACAAATCCAACAGTTGGGACCAATCATGGTCGGCCCGACAATTGTGGCGCCATCTTCGATGCGAGTCATGCCGCCAATATAAACGGGTCCGGTAATATTCACTTTATCCCAATTGACAGCCACATTCAGTCCGGTATAAATTCCCGGTGCCACCTCTTTTCCAGGAATTTCTACATTTTTAATTTCTCCTAACAGAACCCCTCGAATGGCATGCCAATAATCGGGAACTTTGCCAATATCTACCCATTGAAAATCCATATTAACCGCATAGAAAGGGGCCCCTTTATCGACTAATTTCGGGAAGAGATCGCTGCCGAGGTCATAAACTTGATTGGGGGGAATATAATCAATCACTTCCGGTTCTAGAATATAAATTCCGGTATTAATTTTGGTGCTGAGGGCTTCTTCCACCGAGGGTTTTTCTTGGAAAGCCGTGATACGATTCTCCTCGTCTGTGACCACTACCCCATAGCTGGACACTTTGTCTGCAGGAACCTCTTTAGTAACCACAGTCGCGATCGCGCCTTTTTGTTGATGTTGCTTAACCGCTTCCGTTAAGTCTAAATCAATGAGCGCATCCCCACACAACACAACAAAGGTATCATCAAAAAATTTATTAAAATCTTGAATACGGCGAATGCCGCCAGCAGACCCCAGGGCTTCTCCCACTAATTCGCCATCGACGATGCGTCCTTCAAAGGAATAAGCAATATCAACGCCAAAGCGTTGACCATCCCGGAAATAGCTTTCAATTTCGTGGGCGAGATGGCTAACATTGACCATAATTTCATCAAAGCCGTGTTGCCGTAATAGTTCCAACAAGAATTCCATTACCGGCTTTTGTAGAATTGGGATAAGCGGCTTGGGAATTGTATAGGTGATTGGGCGGACACGAGTTCCTTTCCCGGCGGCCAAAATCATGGCTTTCATGGGCGTTTACTCCTCAACTTGATGGATTTACGAATTCCCCTTACCCCCACAGATAAGAGGAGAGTTTGTTAAACTGCATTGTAGCGATTGTTTCCCGGACGCTGTTGTTCTAACGCTACAAAAAACCCTTAATACCAACCCCTTTTTTTTAACTAGGTAAGTGATTGATCATTTAAATTTATTCTCTCATAATTACTCAAATAATCGTTAATGATCATTATTTTCCTCCACAATAAAGCATAAATTAATATCTTGATAAAACGCTTGTTGAGACAATTCTACTTTTGATTGTGCCGACAACAGAAGCAACGCCCAAAATATCCCAACGCGATTGGATTTGGTTGTCATGGTTTCACTGCCTGTTCCTTTTTCTTGTTGCCACCACGCTACCAATTGCTCTAGACTGAGCCAAGTTTCACCTTGAGTCAATTGAGGCGCCCCTTCCTTTAAAAATTGTTCCAGTTCTGTTGCCAATTCTGTTAAGTTTTCATTATGCGCCAAATGGGAGATCATCTGCGCCGTTTCTCGTTTTGAAGCAGAGCGCGATGATTGCGTTTTGTTAGAAGCCGAATCATCAATTTGACCGGCTAAATCCTTCAGTTGCGCAATTAATTCTGACAGCGTCACCCGGCGTTTTTGGGGAGGAGGGGCACTCCCTCGCCGACGGATATGACGTTCCAATTTTTGAGGCAGTTTCCGCCGTTGATGATCGCCTTCGGCTTCTGATTGGGGATTCTCTTCTTCTTGAGGCACTGCTTCTGGCTGTTCTTCTCCTAGGGCTTCTAGGGTATCTGCTTTGAGCGACACCAACATGGAAGCCCATAAAAAAGCCTGCCCCGACTGCAGTAAATTAGCCTGATTCAGATGCCATTGATTGAAATCCTGAAAAAAGCGATCAATCACTTTAATGACATCCACATCCCAAGGATCAATTTCGCCTCGTTGGGCTAAATCAATTAATAGACTAATGGTAGCATCGGCAGGATTGACCTCCGCCGTCATGGAATTCAATCTCCTTAAACTATCATTATCGGATAAATGAGGGTTAATAGCATTTTCCTGAGTTCACGACAAAGATGGGTTAAGTTAATGTTGAACAATGACGGCTTATGATTCCGGTTGCGAGTTTTCTTCTCCTTGAGGAAGACGTTTCTGTTGTTCCTCTAATTGAACTTTATAGTTTTCTAAATCTTGGCTGAGATTTTCTACTTCTTTTTCTTTCTTTTTCAATTCTCGTTTTTGGCCAAAGGTGGCAATTTGACGCGCTAAGCGACTCCAAATACTATACAACCAAGCCAGGCTAGCACCGATTCCCATGGCTAAAATAAGTTCAATGGCAAGGGGCGCTTGCACTTCATAGCCTGGAAGGATTTGAATGGTTACCAGTTTGGTATTTTCGATGCTAAAGAGAACGAGGGCTAAGCCACTGGCAAAAATCACCACAAAATTAAGAATACGCATTGCTCACTCACTTGCTTGTCACTTTCTGAGAGATATCATGACAGAAATTGGGTATCTGTAAAGCATTATTTTGGTTTCGGGTTAAAATTTTTCTAATTTTTGTAACAATCGCCAGCACAGCCATAGGGCGCGAGGCACATGAAAACAGCCTTTATACGGCCCACCCTTAAAGCGATGGGTTACGTCTCCTTGGCGGTTGAGATAGCCGAACCATTCTCCATATTTGGGATCGCAGAAATGTTGAAAAATATAGCGATCCACTTGTTTAAAGGCGTGCCAGTCTTCGATTTCTCCAGTGACATAAAAATTTAACAAATGGGCATATAGTGCTTCACAGTGAACCCACCACAACTTCATAAACCATTCTAGCGGGGTGGGACTATAGCCTTTGGCATCTAGAAAATAGTAAATTCCCCCATAGTCAGTATCCCAGCCTCTTTCAAAGGACCAGCGAATAATATTGGCTGCGGTTTCCGATAAGGATGGGCGTTGTAGCGTTTGCGCCCAATGTTGGAGAAACCAACCGGCTTCTATAGCATGTCCTGGATTTAACAATCTTCCCTCGCTGCTATCAATAAAATCGCCCTCTGAGGTAACCGTTTCATAAACAATTTGGGTGTCAGGATGAATATGCAGCTGTAAATTGCGAATACAGTCTTCAATTTCTCGCTGATAGGGGTTGGTATCTTCGGCAGCCACTTCTGCAATGACGTTTAATAAAATCATGGGAACCGCTAAACTCTGAGTTGACATTTGTCCCGAATAATTGGGCCGTCTCACCTTGGTCCAATCATATGCCCATTCCCAAACCTTTTCCAATTCCAATTTGGCTTCTTTTAAGTATTTCGGTTGATCACTGGCGCGGGAAAATTCCGCTAATCCCATAATATAAAAACATTCGGAAAAAATCTTGCGTTGTAAATACAGGGGATTTCCTTCCGGGCTTAAAGAAAAATAAACTCTGCGATCATCGCGGATGCCATATTGCTTTAAAAAGTTTGCACCTAAGCGAGCAATTTTAAACCACTCTTGTTTTTGCTCAACGTCACGGTAAAATTTACTAAAAATCCAAACTTGCCTCCCTTGTAACCAAACATGTTTGGTTTGGTCATAAATTTTTCCATCTTGATCTAAACAATTAAAATAGCCGCCATTTTTATAATCGGGAGAGTATTTTCCCCAAAATGGGATAACCCGGTTAAACAATTCTTGTTCATATTTTTCCCGGTATTGCTTAAATTTCGAGGAATTAATTGGCAGTTTGTTAGTCATTTTTGTTCAATTATTAATCAGATATCTTTTTGGTTAGTAACAAATAAAAATAAAACAAGTTATAAGTGCTATAATTGATCTACAGGAGAAGTGGTAAAAATCACCGTAAGCAGTTATGCAGAATAATTTTCCTATTTCGCAACCTAAATCATCCCACAGCTTGGACTTTCGAGTTTTAGTATGGGCAATTAATTTTGCATAGGTGCTTAAAACACTTTGGAAGACAGTTGCGTGTTGGTAGAGAACCATTAAGAATCACCGCTTAATTGTTTAATTTACCTCAGTAATGGTCACTTATTAATAGCAATGATCAAATGATCAATCATCCCGTTTCCGCCTCTAATGAACTAACCAATCAAAGTACTGAAGAACTCAAACAGCAGTTGATTCAGTTAGCTAAGCCCCGCGATGGCGATTCTCTGTCTCAGAAAAATCAGTTCTACCAAAATACTCTCTCCCCCCTTTTTGAGGAGTTAGCAACACGAAACCCAGTAACTGATGTTGAACAACAGGCTGATCTGGTTGTTGGGGTTTGGACGCCAATTTGGTCAACGATTCCCTTCCAAGATATGTTGCCGGGGCGACGCCGAGAGCAATCTTATCAAATCTTTCGCGAAGATGGCTATTATGCCAACATTGCCCGCTATACGCCAGGGATGGAATTACCGCTATTGCGCAGTTTTTCCTTTAATCTGTTGGTCTATGACTTAATGCTGATTCAGAAATATGAAATCAACCAACAACAGTGGCAAATTGAGAACGTTAGTATTAAGCAAGCGGTCAGAATAGGGGCATCCAAGCTAACGCAACAGAAAGCCCAGGCATGGTTTGACAAAGTGATGGCATCTCCTCTCGATACTTCCCAATCGGATGCAATGCTGCTTAAGTTACCCTTCTCGAAAAAAGCTAAGCAAAAAGCATCAAAACAATTACAAGGGGCAACCAAAGCAAAACCCAAGCTAGAACACCTCTATATGGATGAAAACTTTCGCTTGGTTAAATCCCAACGGGAGAGTAAGCAACGCCCCTCTTATACGATTACGGTACGGGCAGAAAAATATGAGTGTTGATGCTCCAACATCTAAAGAAGTTGGATTCTTAATTCCTCGAGACACCTTACGGTTTCATGATAAGCGATTGCGCTTTTCTAGCACACCAATTGCCCAACTCTACACATCTGCGATCAATTGTTGTTAATTTAAATATTTGTTGAGATAAGGGGAAAATACTTCATAAATTAGGGTAAGCGGTTGACCATTGTGCCAGAATAAATAATGCCGTCCCCAAAAGGGACCGGTTTGGTTAAAGGCTTGCTCCAATTCTGGGGAATCGCCGTAATAAATTCCTTGGATGTCGCGGTAGAGTTCCGTATGCAACTGCGATAAGTTATCCCAAATCGGTAAAGAACGGTTTTGGAGATAGTCATCCACCTCTTGAGCATCCCACCAAGAGACCGCATAGGCTAGCCGTTGCCCGGAAGCAGTGTGCAGCCAAACCTGACGGCGCAACCGGGGGGTTGGTACAGCCTCAATATCTGCTGGGGCGCGATCGCGTTTATTCCCAATGGGGGACATATCCAGAACATCCACCTCAATGGGTTCTCGGGTTAAGAGTCTTAGATGGCGAGTGGGAGAGCCATCTCCTAATAATAAAATTTGCCAGGCTGGGGCAAGTTGTTCATGAGGAAGCCCCGTTTTGACAACTTCTTCGCAACCTTGCCAAAGGGGTTGCAGGGCGTACCAGCTTGTCTCTAACGTCGGTGTTGTTTGCCAGTCCAAAATCTTAGTATTGATTATTTACAAAACTTAATCCCTATTCCCTATGATAGCGGTTAATGAAACTTTGCAGCGTCCCCTTACGGTAACAATCAATAAAAAAAGAAAATGCGGATGGCGAGACTCGAACTCGCAAGGCGCAAGGCCACACGCCCCTCAAGCGTGCGTGTCTACCAATTCCACCACATCCGCAAGGACATAGCTTTTTTACAAGCCTTTATTAGCTTAACATATTGGTTCCATTTTCGGGAAGAGCCAATGGGAAAAGTTTCTTCATTTCTCTTATAACCTACTGTTCCCGTCTTCCGATATGCTAGTTAACGGTGATCGTTAAAATGTTTTAGGAGTTGTTATTAATGGTTGGCTTTATCAAAAACTTATTTAGTCAAAAGGATAATTATTACGTACAACTAGAGGAAGAGCAAACTGCAAAGACTGAACAACAGCAAACCCAATCGCAAGTTCAGCAACAGCAATCAGAACAAGCGGACAACCAGCAGTCTCAACCTCAATCTGCCCCCAATCCCGTTTTACAGCAATCTTTCTCTTTTCAAAACAATGGTCAACCGAAACAATTGAAAGGAGAAACCTTTGCACCCACTTATCTCATGCCCAAAGCAACCCCATTCCGCCGTCGCCCAGGGGCAAATATGGAAAGTTTTAAGGAATTGGCTCGTCAGGTTAATACTGGTTCCAATCAATAGGGCTAGTCTTTAAAAGCAGGAGAGAAAACATTTCACGGTGATTGAGTTGTTTTCTTCTCCTGTTGAAAGTTATATAAGCTAACAAATAGTATCGTTCCTTTAGACAGATGCTGGTTGCGAAGCGGTGATCAAATTAAGAACAGGAACAACGCAAACATTGAATCGCTACTGTATTGTTTGAGTTCAACGGAATAATAAACGGTGTAGCGCAAACAACAAAAAAGCGCGATCGCGATGGGCGCAACTAATTTATTAGACGAATAGTCATAAGCGAATTTATAAAACAGAAAAATCGCAATAATTCCTGATATTAACGGAAATAATCGCAACGATATTCATTATTCCCAAAAACTTGAATTGCTAATTTTTCAATCCACAAAAAGCCAGGGGGAGCAGCTTGATTATAATCAAGGGGCTGTAATAGTTCTTGATAAGACCGTTCAACTAAATTTAGGGCAAGATTAACTTCATCAAACCAAAGAGAGCGATTGCTAATATATAATCGCAACCGAACTAGAATTCCTAGCGCGATCGCGCTATAGGCAACAATATTTAAACGTTTAATAAACTGATGCTCATCAAGCTTTTTCATTTCAGTAACTTGTTTTTCAGTGGCATGCTTCGGAACGTTTAATAATATTTAAGTCGCGATCGTGCTTTGAAGTTTTCCCTTAGATAACTAAGAAATTATCTTGCTCTAATGATAGTTGTTGCCACTCCCAGGGGAAATCGATTCAGGAGAAACTTTCAGTTTTTCAATAACGTTTTGGGCTTGTTGGTAAGTGTTCAAATTCCCTTGTTCTTTGGCAAGACTCGCTCCTTTTTCAAAGTCCGCGATCGCGCTTTCAATATTGCCTAACTCTGCTTTAACATAACCGCGATTAAAATATAATAACGCATATTCGGGATCAATTTTTATTGCTTTATTATAGTCAGCAAGTGCCTTGTCATACTGCCCTAATCGAAAATACATTGTTCCCCGAAAATTGTAGGCATCAACATTATTTGGATCTAGTTCAATTACATGAGTAAAATCATCAATAGCTTTATCATACTTTTGTAAATGATTATAAGCTAACCCCCGCTGTAAATAACGTTCAGGATCATTGGGATCTTCCTTAATCGCTTCCTTAATGGCTTTCATCACAGCAGGATTAACATGAGCCATAAAAAAATTTTGTTTTGAATCAAAGAATTCTTGCTTTGATGATCTAGATATATAATCAAATGCAAAACCAGGCTGAATCGATAATATAATTAATCCCAAACTTACTAAAAAACTTCTTATAATCATAAGTTATTTTTTCCAAAATTAATGTTAATGTTAACGTTAAATTCTGTGACTGAAACGAAAAAGAAAATTAATTCTGATGGATTTCGTTAGGTTCTGATGTGTATTTATCATTACAGATAATAGCTGTCGAATTATTTCTCTCTTATAGGAAGTTTTTAGAAAACTCAAATAACAGCATAGGGGCAACACCTATACTTCCATTTTAGGCATTCTCCCGTTAATAAATCAGACTTATGTCAAAAAATCAGTCAGTTGCTGATTAATGATACTTCTTTTCAAATCAATCAAGGTTAATCATTATGCGCATGTTCGAATTTATAAACATAAAATAACCTTGAGAATTTTTGCAAAAAATATCCCCCTAAACCTAGCAAAGTACCGCTTCCCATTAATAGCCAAAAACTCCAATGAGGTGCAATTAACCAAATTTCGTCGCTATTTAAAGCGCTTTGGGCACTCAATCTGGCATCAAGCATAATCCCTAAAAACAAGCAAATTGCTGCCGAAATATAGCTAAAATTAGTCACCCTTTTAATATTGTTTAAAGCTCGTTGACAAACCTGACAATCTTTAGTGTGTGTTGTCCAAACATCAAATAGCTTATTTTTGTCCGCTTCTGCTGGCGGCAACTTATCATACCCAAACCAAGGAATTTTCCCTCCGGCTCGTTTCAAAAGCCACTGACGAAATGCGATTACCATTTTATCTTGCGGGTTTGGCGTATAAAATAAACTCATATAATTGTTTGGAGATCTCTGAGCCAATAATTTTTCTTGGTGATGGAGAAATACTAAATCTTGATGCAGAAATAATGACGCTAAAATATGAGTTAACCAGGTTGGCAGAGATGCTCCAAAGATCGAAAAACCCTTTGGCAATTTTCCTTGGTTGTTTTTAACAAATACTTGACAAGCAATATGGCGACACTACCCAGGATGGGTAGGAATAGCATATAATGCCAAAATTAATTGACTGCCATCTTGATAAGTAGAAGCAATTCTCATGTAACAAGGAGGCTGAAAATCATGTACCGTTTCTTGTAAATTTTCTGCTACCGGTGTTACGGAAAAAGAAAATCCTTCTTGAGTTGAAGGCTTTCTAATCGGTATCATGTCATAGTATTTATCATCGCTATAACGATTCCCTTGTAAACCGTGATGAGAAAAGGGAACATGAGCCGGATCTGACACATTTTCCATAAAAAAGTCCCAACCATAAGGCAAATCCCTAATTGTCCAAGGAGATTTGACAACATTATCGGAATTTTCTTCCAATTCCGGCGTTAATCGCGGTTTTTGCAATTGACTTTCTTCCAATGCTTGTGAACCGGATTCTCCCCAAACCCAGATTAAACCTTGCGCAACTTGAGTGGGATAAACTGTTAGGCAAGCTTGAAAATGAGCGCAGTTACTTGCTTCTGTTTCTGCATCTGAAGACTGGGGGATTTTGACGCATTTTCCTTCTCCACTGAATCGCCAACCATGATAAGCACAGGAAAGGGTTCCATCGGCTTCGATTCTCCCTTCCGATAGCGGTACGCCACGATGTGGACAAACATTTTCCCAACAATGCCAATTGCTGTCATCGTCTTGCCATAGAACTAATTCCTTGCCCAATAATTGAATGGAATGGGGCTTGCTAGAGTCGATAAAATTGGCAACAGCAACTGGATACCATTGTTTGGTCCATTGGAATTGTTCTACTGGTTCTGATTGTTGTAGGTGATTTACCGTTTGTTGATCCTTAAGTTCTGAAGTCATGATTCAATTTTGTTATTTACGATATCTCATGAACTCATTCATGAATACATGTATGTTTGAATCTCACTTTAACGAATTTTTTCAAACTTCACTTTCAAACCATCACGGGGACGAGGAACTGGTACTGTTGTTAATTCCGTATCTTGATTAGGAACTAATTCCCATTGATAATTACGGACTAAATGAGCCGCAAATAGTTTCATTTCCAAACGAGCAAATTCTTTCCCAAGACATTCTCGCATACCGCCGCCAAAGGGAATATAATTATAAGTTTTGCCTGGATTATAGGGTTGTTCAGGATTAAACCGTTCTGGATTATAGGTTTGCGGTTTGGGATAAACTGTTTCTTCTTGATGCGTTTGATTAATTTGACAGAGAACATTCCACCCTTTGGGAATGAAATAACCATTAAATTCACAATCTTCTGTTACTTCCCGAAAAACACCGCCAACAGGAGGAATAAGACGCAATACTTCTTGCAATATTTGTTCCAAATAAGTCATTTGTTTCAAGCTTTCCAAAGTAACTGGTTCTGAGGTAGAAAATTGTTCTTGTTCCTCTCTCACTTTCTGTAAAATTTCTGGGTGTTGTGCCATTAGCATACAAAAAGAGGTTAACCCAGAGGTTAATGTTTCATGTCCCGCAAACAGTAATAGTAGGATTTGGTCTTTCAGTTCATCAACACTTAATTTATTGCCCTCTTCATCTTCGGCTTTCATTAAAGTTCCCAAGGCATCATTGCCAGGGTCGCTTCTATTTTGACGTTCTTTAATAATTTGATCGAGTTGGTTCAGGATTTTGTTTCGACAATTTAAAGCACGACCAAACTTTGTCCAAGGAAGTGAAATGGGAATTGAAAATAATCCATTTGACCAAGTTTCAAATAAGTGACGGAGTTGGGTTTGTGAACCATTTTCTAACCCAACAAATAATTGAAAAGCAATATCAAACGTATAGTTCCTAAGTTGAGGATACCAACTCAAATATTGTTGTTTTTCCCAACTCGTGAGAAACTTTTGAGTGATCTCTTCCATGGTTTCGATATAACTGCTTAAAGCACGAGGCTTAAAAGCTTGCGCAAGAAGTTTCCGGCGTTGTTTATGTTCATGTCCGGTTTGAATGGTGAGAGATAAAGGCCCTAGCAAAATACGAATGCTGCGTGGCCAACTTGAAGTAAAATATTTGTTTTCATTAGTCAAAATAAATTGCGTTGCTTTTTCTCCTTTAAAGACAATTGTCGGCTTACCAAAGAGACGCGTTTTAAAGACGGAACCGTATTTTTCATTCCGTTTATTGACAAAATCTTTATCCCGCAAAAATGCTATCGTTTCGCCAATAAAAGGTAAACCAAAGTTTCCTGGCGGAAGAGATTGTGTCGTTGCTGTTTGAGTTGTCATATCTCTAAATTCCCTAAATTCCGTTGCTTTCTATTAAACAGGGTAACGAATCAATCCCGCTGACTATGTTGTTCGTAACGAATGCCCCAACGATGCATTTCATTAATAATGGTTGGATTCAACCGGGTGCAGGTTTTCCCACTCATGGCCATCAAGATATGGAAATTATAACTTATGTTCTAGAAGGGACATTAAAACATCAAGATAATCTTGGCAATGGCTCAATTATTTATCCAGGAGATGTTCAGAAAATGAGTGCTGGAACTGGAATTTTACATAGTGAGTTTAATCCTTCAAAAACGGATCCCGTTCATTTATTACAAATCTGGATTATTCCTGATAAAAAAGGTATCAAACCTACTTATGAACAGCGTAATTTTAGCATTGATCAAAAACTGGGAAAATTAAATTTAATTGCATCGCAGAGGGGGATTGCGTTCCTATCCAACAAGATGTAAATTGTTATTCAAGTATGTTAACAAGTGGGTATATTGTAACTTATAATATTGTTCGGCAACGCCACGTTTGGCTACAAGTTGTTAAAGGGGCGGTAACTCTGAATGATACGCCGTTAAGTACCAGTGACGCTGCTGGAGTGACTGGGGAAAATGCACTAATTATTCAAGCCACAGAGGATGCAGAGATTTTATTGTTCGATTTAGCTTGAACGATGGCGCAGCAGTCCCTCAGATCGCATTTTAGTCCGTGGAGAGTTCAAGATTCCATTTCTGCCAGTTCTAACCAACGGGCTGTTGCATCTTCAATGGATTGTTCCAGGGTAGCCACTTGTTCCGATAGTTGTTGCAGTTCACTATATTTTTCTGAGGGCGTATTATAGAGAGTTTGCTCTAATTCCGCTTTTTCAGCTTCCAATTGGGGAATTGTTGTTTCCAATTCTTGCAATTCTCGTCGTTCCCAGTTGGAGAGGCGGCGAGATTTTTGTGGGGTGTCTTGCTTGGCTTTGCCATTTTTTTCTTTTTTGGCTTTACCGTTAACCTCGGAGTTCGGTTTTTGGGTTTTTGCAGCCGATTTTTTCTGGTTAAGTCTCGCCTCTTCTGCTTCTTTATAGTCTAAATATGTGGAGTAATTTCCCGGATAGGATTTAACATTGCCGCCTTCTGAAAAAGCAAAGATTTGTTTGACACTGCGATCAAGAAAATAGCGATCGTGGGAAACTGTAATGACACACCCATTGAATTCTTGCAGATAGTCTTCTAAAATACTTAAGGTTTGCACATCCAAATCATTGGTTGGTTCATCCAAAATCAACACATTGGGCGCACTCATTAACACTTTCAGCAGAAATAAACGTCGTTTTTCACCGCCAGAAAGTTGATCCAGAGGCAGATATTGTTGATTCGGCGGGAATAAAAAGCGTTCCAACATTTGCGAGGCGCTGATAAATGTTCCATCTGCGGTTTCAACATATTCTGCAATATCTTTAAGGTATTCAATCACTCGTTGATTTTCATTTTTTGCCTGAAGAAGGTTGTCGGAATGTTGGTCGAAATAACCGATTTGAATGGTGGCACCAATTTCAACTTTCCCTGAATCAGGTTCTAGACGCCCGGTAACAATATTAAGAAAAGTTGATTTTCCGATGCCATTGGGACCAATAATGCCAATGCGATCCTGGGGATGAAATTCATAGGTAAAGTTATTAATTAAAACCCGATCTTCATAAGATTTGCTAATATTTTCCACTTCAATTACTTTTTTTCCAATGCGGCGACTGGGTGTGTAAATTTCAACATTGCCTTTGCTTTCTTTAAACTCTTGATTTTGCAGTTGTTCCACTGCTTGAATCCGAGCTTTTTGTTTAGTTCCTCTTGCTTTAGGCGCTTGTTTTAACCAAGCTAATTCTTTGCGTAAAACGGTTTTATGTTTTTGGATGCGATTGGCTTCTTCCGCTTCAATTTCTGCTTTCTTTTCTAAATAGTAAGAATAATTGCCGTCGAAGGTGTATAAATCGCTGCGATCGATTTCTAAAATGCGATTAGTGACCCGATCTAAAAAATAGCGATCGTGAGTAACTAATAACAATGCGCCCCGAAAGTTTCTTAAATAATCTTGCAACCATTCCACAGAATCAGCATCTAAATGGTTGGTGGGTTCGTCCATTAATAGCACATCCGGGTCGGACAATAAGGCGGCAGTTAAGGCAAGACGTTTGCGCTCTCCTCCCGATAAATTTTTGACTGGGGCGTGGAGATCGTGCAATCCTAATTTATCTAAAATAATTTTCGCTTTGGTTTCTAAATCCCACGTTCCTAAGGCATCCATTTTTTGGGCAACCGTGGAAAATCGAGAAAGCAACTGATTATTATTGGGATCATAAGCCAGTTTTTCCGATAGCCATTCGTACTCTTTAATAAGTTCAATTTGTTCTCCGCTGCTGGCAAAAACTTGTTCTAAAACCGTATTATTTTCATCGACTTCTGGTTGCTGGGGAAGATAAACCGATCGCGCATTATTATTAACTGAAAATTCGCCGCTATCAATGGGTTCAATCCCTGCTAAAATTTTGAGAAGGGTTGATTTTCCCGAGCCGTTGGTACCAATTAATCCGACTTTGTCGCTTTCTTCAATACTAAAGGTTGCATCTCGTAAGATCTCTTTAATGCCAAAGTCTTTTTTGACGGATTTGAGCGTAAAAATGGACATACTTTAATTCAAAATGATAAGAATACTTCCTAATTTTTCTGTCTCGTCTTCATATTAGCAAGCGCAACGGCAACCTTGGTTTCGGTATGATAGAGAAAAACCGTTACTCCTGTTGAAAAATCTTCTCATGACGCAATCGCTAGCGAAAAACACTGCTTTAACTGCCTATGATTGGCAATGGCAAGGCTATGGAATTGCTTACACTGTGCAAGGGCAAGGACAGCCCTTATTATTAATTCATGGGTTTGGCGCTTCCATGGGGCATTGGCGAAACAATATTCCTCCCTTAGCTGATGCTGGCTATCAAGTTTTCGCAGTGGACTTGTTAGGGTTTGGCGGTTCCGAGAAACCGGCTTTAAACTATAGCGTTGAGTTATGGCAACAGCAACTCTACGATTTCTGGAAGCATCACATTAATCAGCAGACTGTATTTGTGGGAAACTCCATTGGCGGGCTGCTTGCTTTAAACATGATTGCCCGATTTCCTGAAATAAGCGCCGGCGGGGTATTAATTAATAGTGCCGGCGGGTTGAACCATCGTCCTGAAGAGTTGAAGTTTCCGCTTAATGCAGTGATGGGAATGTTTACCAAACTAGTAAGCACTCCAAAAATCGGGGAATTTGTGTTCAACCAAGTTCGGCGGAAATCTCAAATTCGGAACACCCTAAAACAAGTCTACCACGATCGCGCTGCCATTACTGAAGAATTAGTGGAATTACTCCACCAACCGTCTTGTTATCCTGGGGCGCAACAAGTGTTTGCCTCGGTTTTAACAGCCCCGCCAGGGCCAAAACCTGAGACCCTATTGCCGCACCGGCAATGTCCCCTACTGGTATTATGGGGAGAACAAGACCCTTGGACCCCCATTGAAGGGGCAAAACTGTATCAAGACCTCAGTGAAACTGATCCCCGCGTTGAATTTTACCCCATTTCCCAAGCCGGACATTGCGCCCATGATGAAAAACCGGAGCAGGTAAATGATTTAATGATTAACTGGTTAAATCGTTGTATTCGCTCCGGCAAATGATTCAAACAGGAATAGGCAAAAAAAGTATTTTCTCTCATTGCCATTCCTTTTCAAACTAATTAATGAATTCTCATTTTTTGATCGTTTGATGAGGCATCGCGGTGTGATATTTTGAAGAATGCCATACTCTCTGGTCTGCTATGTCTTCATCCTATTTTTCTCAAGATCAACCTGATTCTTCTCCCGAAATTAAAGAGCTCGTTGATGAACAGGGGCGATCGCTGTACTGTTATGTTGAGCAGTCATTTACCTCCAAAGGCGTTCAATATTATCTCCTCATGCCGATAGACTCCCCTATTTCAATTATTTTCTGGGATGAAGACGATGAGGCAGAACAAGCTATCCTATTAGAGGAGAAAGAAGAAATCGATCCCCTGTTCCCTAAGGCAGAAGCGAGTTTAGCCGAACAAAATCTGACGCTCAAGCGAACGTCCTTTACCCTGACGGTTGCTGGAGAATTGCCGGAACCGGAAGACGACGACATTCTGACTTTAGAAATTGAAACGGAACGGGATGAGGAAGCGGAAGAATTTCAACTTCTGGCAACATTTTTCCACAATGACTTTGCATATGGCATTTATACCCCTTTAGTTCCCTTACTCTTTTTTGCCAAAGCAAAACCCGATGGGGAGTTGGAATTGCTTTCTCTAGATGAGTTGAAAAAAATTCAACCGATTCTTGAGGAATGGATGTTTAATTAACTGTGCCATTGCTTATTCGTCATTGGTTTCTTAACTTTTTTTCTAGAAAATTTGGCGGCGCGATCGCGCTTTCTAAGGGCAATGATTGCCACTGACGCAGAAACACTGTTTCCCATATGGTTTTTTAACCTTCAATGCGACTTTCATTGCTCACTATCCCTGAAGGTTCAATGGAGAGGATGTCAAAATAGAAAGAACAGATAATGATTGATTGTATTGTAGTTGATATCAAATAAGGACTAATGCCTAACTCTCCTCAATATCTTAGCGGCAACCAAATTCGCCAAACTTTCTTAGATTTTTACGCCAAACGGGGACATGAAATTCTACCCAGCGCCTCTCTGATTCCCGAAGATCCCACAGTATTACTCACCATTGCGGGAATGCTTCCCTTTAAGCCCATCTTCCTAGGGCAAAAAAAAGCGCCCTGCGATCGCGCCACCACCTCGCAAAAGTGTATCCGCACCAATGATATTGAGAATGTGGGACGCACCAAACGTCACCATACCTTCTTTGAGATGTTAGGAAACTTTAGCTTTGGCGACTATTTCAAATCGGAAGCCATTCAATGGGCGTGGGAACTGGCGACAAAAGGATTCGGTCTCGATGCGAACCGGCTGATTCCCAGTGTTTATGAAGAAGACGAGGAAGCGTTTGCCATTTGGCGCGATGAAATTGGGATTCCCAGCCATCGCATTCAACGCATGGGAGAAGATGAAAATTTCTGGGCTGCCGGTCCCACTGGTCCTTGCGGCCCTTGTTCCGAATTGTTTTATGATTTTCATCCCGAGTTGGGAGATGAAAATATTGACGTCGAAGACGATTCCCGCTTCATTGAGTTTTATAATTTGGTCTTCATGCAGTTTAATCGGGATAGTGAGGGAAATTTAACCCCCCTGCAAAATCAAAATATTGATACAGGATTGGGATTGGAACGGATGGCGCAAATCCTGCAACAAGTTCCCAATAACTACGAAACGGACTTAATTTTCCCGATTATTCAAACCGCTGCCGACATTGCCGACATTGATTACGACAAGGCTAATGAAAGCCAAAAAGTTTCTCTCAAAGTCATTGGGGATCATGTTCGCGCTGTGGTTCACATGATTGCCGACGGCATTACCGCCTCGAATTTAGGACGAGGCTATATTCTGCGCCATCTTATTCGCCGCGTCGTGCGTCATGGGCGCTTATTAGGCATTACCCGGCAATTTACTCAAGATGTAGCAGAAACGGCGATTTCCCTAATGGAAGCGCATTATTCCAACTTGCGCGAGGGAGAAGCTTTAATTAAACAGGAGTTGCAACGAGAAGAAGCCCGTTTCTTGGAAACCCTAGAGAGAGGGGAAAAATTATTAGGGGAAATTCTGCAGAAAGAAACCCAGCAAATTTCCGGGGAAGATGCGTTTGTGCTGTATGATACCTATGGTTTTCCCTTGGAATTAACCCAAGAAATTGCCCATGAAAAAGGATTAACGGTGGATCTTGATGCCTTTGAACGGGAAATGGAAAAACAGCGCCAGCGTTCCCAAGCGGCCCAGGAAACGATTGATTTAACGGTTCAGGGAAGCATTGATCAGTTAGCGCAACAGGTGCATCCCACTGAGTTTGTGGGCTACACCGATCCCCATTCTCCCGCGAAAGTGGAGGCGGTGTTAATTGATGGCCAAACAGTGCAAGAAGCGGAAGCTGGGAATCAAGTGCAGTTGCTGCTGGACCAAACCCCCTTTTATGCTGAATCAGGGGGACAGATCGGCGATCGCGGCTATCTCTCGGGAGATAATCTGTTAGTGCGCATTGAAGATGTGCAAATCGAATCCGGTCTCTTTGTCCATTTTGGCCGCATTGAACGCGGCATTTTGCGAGTCGGGGATAGCATTACCGCAACCATCGATCGCGCTTGTCGCCGTCGCGCGCAAGCCCATCATACGGCAACTCACCTATTACACGCAGCCTTAAAACAAATCATTGATCCCTCAGTTTCTCAAGCAGGGTCATTAGTGGCATTTGACCGCTTACGGTTTGATTTTAACTGTCCCCGTCAGATTCAACCGGAAGAGTTGCAGCAAGTGGAAGATACCATTAATACCTGGATTGCGGAAGCCCATGATACCCAATCCGATGTCATGCCCTTTGAAGAAGCCAAAGAAAAAGGCGCGATCGCGATGTTTGGGGAAAAATATGACGATGTGGTTCGCGTGATCGATGTTCCCGGTGTCTCCATGGAGTTATGCGGGGGGACCCACGTCAACAACACTGCTGAAATTGGACTGTTTAAAATTATCTCAGAAACCGGCATTTCTTCTGGCATCCGTCGCATCGAAGCGGTTGCTGGACCTGCGGTTTTGGAATATCTCAATCAACGGGATGCCATTGTCCGCGATCTCAGCAAACAATTCAAAGCGCAACCTGAAGAAATCCCGGAACGGATTCAGAATTTACAGTCGGAACTGAAAGCGGCACAAAAGCAACTGGCATCGGTGAAACAGGAACTTGCCCTTGCTAAGTCGGATCAGCTATTAAGCGATGCGGAATCCGTGGGAGAGTTCCATCTCTTAGTCGCCCAAGTGGAAGAAATGGATGCCAAAGCGCTTCAAACAGCTGCAGAACGGTTGCAACAGAAACTCGGCGATGCAGCGGTGGTGTTGGGATCGGTTCCTGAAGAAGGCAAAGTTAGTTTAGTGGCTGTCTTTAGTCCTAGCATCAATGAAAAAGGCTTAAAAGCCGGCGATTTTATCGGCAGCATTGCCAAAATCTGCGGCGGCGGCGGCGGCGGTCGCCCCAACCTTGCCCAAGCTGGCGGTAAAGATGCCTCGAAGTTGCCGGAAGCATTAGAAGCTGCGCAAACTCAGCTGCGAGAAGAGCTAGGCAAGGCGAATTAGCTGCCCCGGATCAATGGGGAATTTTTCTCCGTGCATTAAGACTACCCTTTTAACCAAGGCTGGCTGACGCGTTCCAACACCTGAGTGTCTTCCGGATCAAGTTGCCAACCCAAAGCACCAGCATTCTGTTGCGCTTGCTTGGCATTTTTGGCACCTGGAATTGGGATCGCCCCTTGGCTCATGAGCCAGTTTAAAGCAACTTGGGCTGGCGTTTTTTGGTATTTTTCGCCTAATTTTTGCAAGGAATTGATAACTGGCGAAATTTTATTGATGCCAGAGGGTTTAAACTTGGGATCTAAACGGCGGGCGCCAGCAGGGTTTTCCTGACCTGTATATTTTCCGGTCAGCAAGCCTTGAGCAAGAGGACTATAAGCAATAATGGCAACGCCTAATTCTTGGGCGGTTTGCCAAATCCCGCTGCTTTCAATTTTACGGTTTAATAGGGAATATTGAACTTGGTTGCTGGCGAGGGGCACACCGCGTTTTTGCAAATATTCATGGGCTTTCCGCATTTGGCCAGCAGAGTAGTTGCTAACGCCAACTGCTTCAATACGCCCTTGTTGGAATTCTTCTGCCAAAGCATCCATTAGGGTTTCTTGATTCATAAAGAAGCTAAAAGGAGTATGGACTTGATATAAGGGGATGCTGTCAACTTGCAGCCGTTCCAGGCTTTTGGTTAGGGCTTCTCGGACGGATTCACGGGAAACTCGCCAGGGCAAGGGAAAATATTTGGTCGCGATCGCGACTTCCGTATTATTTTCTTGGGCAAATTGACCTAATAAACGTTCCGATTCCCCTAATCCATATACTTCTGCCGTATCAAACAAGGTAATATTGGCTTCAACCGATGCTTGAAAAGCCTCTCGCACTTGGCTTTGGTCATATCCTTTCCCATAATCCCAAAATAAACTATCTCCCCAAGACCACGTTCCCACGCCGAGGGGCGTGACTTGTGGGCCATTGCTGCCTAACGATACGGTAGCCGGTACGGTAGAAGTCGTATTCATTAATTTCTTGTTGATCGCGATCGATTGCTTAATTTTCTAGCGTTTTGGCGATAAATCCTTCTTCCTTTATGGTAAATCAAGTGTCATTCGTCATTGGTTTCTATTTAATAAAAGAGTTTTTCTCTTGCTTTTGAAAGTATTGATAGGTTTCCTGGGAATAGCGACGGATTAATTCCTTAGCTTGATTATCATTTGGGGGACGTTCTACCATAACGGCAACTAAATAGCGCTTGCCAGTGTGGGAGTCAATTATCCCAACATCCCCGACTAAAGAGGCAATGCTGCCGGTTTTATGGGCAATGCTTGCCCTTTGATCTAAGCCTTGAACAAGCAAGGAGTTGTTCTGGGTTTTACCCAGGATCTGAAAAATGCGATCGCGCGATCGCGCTGATACCAACTCTCCTTGACTTAATTGGGCCAGTAGCGTTACCAACTCTTTTGGGCTAGTGGTATTGGTTCTTTCAAAATCCGGCAATGGGTTGCGAAGGCGGGTATGTTCCAATCCCCATTGGACAAACAATCGATTTAAAGCCTCTTTTCCTCCCAACCGCTTAATAATCATATTTGCGGCAGTATTATCGCTATCAATAATCATCTTGGCTGCGGCTTCTAATGCCAAATATTCGGTTCCCACGGGTTGATTTTGCATTTTCCCGGAACCGCCAGCTTTTACCGCTTCGGTGATGGTTAGGGATTCATCAAGCTGGAGTTTCCCTTCCTCCCAAGCCTGAAAAAAGGCAATTAGAATGGGAATCTTAATCATGCTGGCAGCGGAAAGGCGACTTTCCCCTTGGAAATTGACATACTTGCCACTGTCTAAATCCACAACAAATGCTGCCGGATTCAATTGCGGCTGTTGGCTAGCTAAGGTTTGAAAGGTTTGTTTCAGGGAAGCTGCTTGTTGCTTTAGAGGCAACTTCGATAGAGAAGAAGATGGGGTTTCCTTTGTCTGGAGGGGAGAGGTTGTAACTTCCGTCGCGGTAGAAAAAGACGACTGGACCAGATACTTGTCCCGATCCAACAATGATAAAACCGTTCCCGCGATCGCGCCGATTCCCACTGCTAAAATAAGCAAGCGGAGAATGAGCAAAAAAGAGCGTTCTATTCCGGAACGGGAACTCCCTGCGGTGACGGGTTGCGATGGTTGAGACTGACGAGGAAAGGCAATAATATTGCTTTCTTGTTTCACCCGTTTTCTCGCTCGTTTTTCCGCCTGTTTTTGCCGTTCCCGTGCTTGACGGCGACGTTCGGATAAATCTCTCGTTGTGCGGCGACGAGACGATTTTTTGGAACCTGCAGCGGGTTTGCGCTTAGTTGGAGAGCGTTTCTTCTTTTGGGGGGGAGATTGACGGCGAGAAGAAACGTTTTTCTTTTGAGGTCTCCCTTGCGCTACGCGATATTCATTATTCCACACCACAATAATTACTCCTCATTGACCACATTTTTATTATGAATTGCCCATTCCGTTTGTCTAAGAATTCCTCGCAACAGGGCTAATTCTTCTGGGGTTAGATTAGCACGATTAAAAATCTGACGAAATTTTTTCATGCGTGCCGAGGCAGTGTGGGGATACAAAAAGCCAATTTTGAGCAAAACTTGTTCTAAATGTTGATAATAACCTTCTAAGGCTTCTAGGGGGGCCGTTTCTTGAGGAGAGGCTGCTAAATTCTCCGTCGCTGTTGTTACCAGTTGTTGCAACTCATAGCTGCAAATGGCAACTGCCGTTGCTAAATTTAAGGAAGTATAAGTTCCTGCCGTTGGAATATAAAGACAGTGTTGGGCATGGGTTAATTCTTCGTTGGTTAAACCGCTGTCTTCTCGTCCAAAAATGAGTGCAGAAGGAACGGAAAGAAGTTTGGGAAGCGCTTCCCGGGGTGGCTGTAGGGGCATGGAGAGCGTCCGTTCCCGGGCAGTGGTGGCGACTGCTTGCTGACATCCCGCTAAGGCATCTGGCAACGAATCAACCGTTTGCGCATTTGCCAAAATCTCTCCTCCATGTACTGCCATTTGTTGGGCTTGGGCGCTGCGGGGAGCGCATTGGGGATTGACTAACATTAATTGTTCTAGCCCCATGTTTTTCATCACCCGCGCGATCGCGCCCACATTTAATGCCCCGGCAGGTTCCACCAGCACAATTCGGATGTTGCTTAAAGAAGAATATTGCGCCATGAAGGGAGTTCTTCTCTATGATTGATTCATCGGTATTTTAATCGTTTCCGACCAACATTCACAAATCAATATAAAAAGGCAAGCAAAGCCCAATTCTCGCTTTACCTGCCAACTCTAACAAGATGAAATTGTCCAATTACCCATTATTTAAAGATTTGCCTGCTTCTTTCCATCCTTGAACACTGGGAGGATACCCTAAAACATTGTTGTAACCTAAAAGATGTAATGCTGTTACCCCGATCGTGGTACGATAGCCAACAGAACAATATAAAATCACTGGTCGATCTTTGGGGATTTTGCTTTGCAGTTTAGCTAGATCCCGCACGGGGATATTAATAGCATTGAGAATATGTCCTTTTGCATATTCTAGGGGTTCACGGACATCAATTAACTGTGCATCCTCATTATTCACTAATTTTTCCAGTTCATCTTCATTTTTAACGGTATAATATTGCCTGGGAATATTGGTCAGAAATCCATTGACTGCTGTTTCTACCTCTGAGGAAGCGTTGGTTGCTATGGCGTTATTTTGAGGGAAAATCAAGGGCATAATCCGACTCCCCCCTCCTAACCATAGAAAAACACTGAGACAAACCGCAATTAGGCCTTTGAACATTTGAGTTACTGTTAACATAAGTTTCAATTCCAATTACAATTTGGCTTTCGCTGCAACTTTTTTCCATTCTTGAATGGATAAGGGAGATACAGCTAACTTAACCTCTTGATCATTTTTAGTGGGGATAGAAAATACAATTTCTAATTCCTTGGGCAACTTAGAAATAATGGCGTCAAAATCATATTGGCCGATGTTTCCAGGAGGATTGCCATTGGCAAACGCTTCTTCCGAAACATCTTCTGCCTTGAAGGTTTGGCCCGTAGGAATCATAACAGTTAAGAGTTGAGGATGAGCAATTTCGGTTGCACCGGGAAAACCGGAAAGACGAATTTTAAAGTGATTTTCGCCCTCTTGAGTAATGCGTTTAAACGCGATCGCTTGCCAAGTTTGATTATTGCGATCAAATAATTTCTGCCGAGATTGATAAACGACTTGGTTCTCATCTTCTTGCAGTTTCCGAATTTCGGCATTAGCCGGTTGAGAGAACATCCCATTCAACCCTATACATATTTTATTAGGGCGCGATCGGTTTCCCGAAAGTGAAGCTTATGTCATTCGTAAATTGGCTTGATGTTGAAATAACAAATATCTTTTGCAACTTTAGTACTTTATAATTACTCAAGGTCACCTTGATATTAAACTAATTTTTTATCAAGAATTAATTATAGCAATTCTCAGACCAATAAGGTACACTGAGAAGGAAAGACAGTAGATTAAAATAAGCGTGTCCATGCAACCTTATTCAATTGATTTTCG
>PXPI01000017.1 GCA_003021905.1 Cyanobacteria bacterium SW_9_44_58
GATTCAGAGAAGTTGCCAGAAGTGAGTGAAGCTCTGATTCACCTTGCTATGACTCGTCTCATGCTGAAACGGTTAGCTTGCTCTTGAGCTAAGCTTAATCTTGAGCTAAGCTTAATGTTTATTTTAGGAACAGTCTCTCAGTATTTTAAATAATTATACTGGAATCGACCAAGTGTTTTTGAGAATTTCTCCATGACAAAGCAAACTGAGGAACTAAAGCAACAACCCGGCTTAATTTTGCAACCCGGTCCCAGTGGCTGGTGGGATTCGGAACGGGTTTCTTCTCCCTGTGTTCTGCGCTGTGCTGATGGCAAATGGCGGATGTGGTACTACGGGGGCGATCCCCATTTCGATCGCGAGATTAACCTTCCCACCGGTCGTTGCGGCTTAGCCATTTCCGATGATGGGGTGCATTGGGAACGGGTGAAAGGACCTCTCACCATGGGGGCTGTTTTTGAACCTCATTCTGATCCCAATCGCTTCGACGCTGCCCATGTGGGGGTTAGTGATGTGACTTATAACAATGGATTGTATTGGCTATGGTATTTTGGGGGCGATTCCAGCTTCACGCAAGTGGGGAATATGCGGGCCAAAGGTCTCCGAATGCAACCAGGCTGTGCGGTTTCTGCGGATGGATGGCATTGGTTGCGTCTTGAGGGTCCTTATCGAGGCGCATTACTGCCAGTTGGGGAATCAGGGGAATTTGACGAATTATTTTGTGGCTTTCCCAAAGTAGTACGCGATCGCGATGGGTCTTGGAAATTATACTATCATACGCTTCACCCAGAGAAAGGCTTTCTTGTTGGCCTCGCTGTTTCCGAAGATGGGTTGCATTGGGAAAAAGCGGGTCAAGTGCTAGGACCTGGTTCTGCGGAACGGTTTGACGAGCGCGGTGTCGGGACACGCCATGTTCTCCCCATCGGCAATCAATACGTCATGTTTTATGAAGGTGTTAACAACAGCGGCTATCATTGCATTGGCATTGCCACTTCCACCGATGGCGAACAGTGGGAAAAGCAAGATGGCGATGCAACTGGCGGTTCCGTATTTGCTCATGCCTCCTCTGGTTCTGGCCGTTGGGATGCCCGTGCTGTGGGAACCCCTTGTGTTGTTCCACAATCGGATGGCAGTTGGTACATGTATTATATCGGTGCTAATGAAGGCGGCAGCGATGAACTGACAAGCCAACACCAAATTGGCCTTGCTGTTAGCAAGGGGACAGATTATGGACAGTGGAAACGGTGGGGGGAATAAGCCGAGCGTGAGCGTGGCATTAAATGCTTAAATCTGATTGCTTAAGTATTCTTGATCGCGTTTTCTTAAGAAACCTATAATCAGACACCGATTAGCGTATTAACAGAAATTAGGTAGGAGCAAACATGGCTAGTACCATGAAAGCTGCGATCGCGGAAGAATTTGGCAAACCTCTCCAGCTAAAGGAAGTGGAAATTCCCAAACCGGATGCCGGACAAGTTCTGGTGAAACTGGCTGTTAGCGGGGTATGTCATACTGACGTTCACGCCGCTGACGGGGATTGGCCGGTTAAACCCAATATTCCCTTTATTCCAGGTCATGAAGGTGTCGGTCATGTCGCAGAAATTGGCCCTGGTATCACTCATTTACAAAAAGGCGATCATGTGGGCATTCCCTGGTTGCATACTGCTTGTTCCCGTTGTGAATATTGTGTTGGCGGGGAAGAAAATTTATGTCCCTCTCAAGAAAACACAGGCTATAGCGTGAATGGCACCTTTGCCGAATATGTGTTGGTCGATGCCAATCATGCCGCTAAAATTCCTCACCCTTTAGAATCAACTGAGGCGGCGCCGATTTTATGTGCCGGTGTAACCACTTATCGAGGTCTGAAAGAAACCTATACCAAACCGGGAGATTGGGTTGTTATTTCTGGCATTGGCGGCTTAGGCCATTTAGGGGTGCAATATGCTAAAGCTATGGGGCGTCATGTCATTGCCTTATCCCGAACGCCGGAAAAATTAGAACTTGCTAAGCAATTAGGCGCTGATGAAACAGTTAATGTTAGCGAAACTGATCCCGGTAAAGCCGTTCATGACATGGGGCGTTGGTTACTGCTGTTTCCACAGAAGCCTTTAATCAAGCAGTCAGTACCTTAAGACGCGGCGGCACTTGCTCCATGGTGGGATTACCTCCTGGTAAATTTCCCCTTTCCATCTTTGATGTTATTTTGAAAGGCATTGATATTCAAGGATCAATTGTTGGTACTCGCAGTGATTTGCGGGAAGCTCTCGAATTTGGGGCAGAAGGACAAGTGAAAGCAAAAGTTGAAACGCAGCCCCTCGATGAAGTGAATAATGTCATGGAACGCCTGAAAAATGGCAGTGTTAACGGACGTGTTGTGTTAACCATGACCTAATTGTTTAAGAAAAAACAGCAAATATTGTATCAACCTCCCTGTTTCTGTTTCATTGTTCGGGGAGGTAATTTATGTTCAGTCAATCTTGACACTCTCCCATTAAATCAAAGATTATAATGGAAGATTCTTTCTTCTACGATTCGACTTGCTTTGATTGAATCTGTTCAACCAAAGTAGCGGTCAAATCTCCGAAAGCGTTTTCCAACTCAAGGTTAGCCGTTTCCTTCTGCCCGAAGGTACGGAGTGCTTCTCTCAAAATATTGATTGCTGCATTTTCATCTCGATCTAAATAAGTTCCGCAATGACATTGATGCGTTCTTGTTGATAGAGATTTTTTAACAATTGAGCCACAATTAGAACATTTTTGACTGGTATATTTGGGGTTAACAGCGATCGTTATTTTTCCAAATTTCCAGGCAAAATATTCTAACCAAACTCGAAACTGATACCATGCCACATCATTGATTGATTTAGCAAGATTATGATTCTTGACTAAGTTTTGAATCTGAAGATTTTCATAGGCGATCAAGTCGTTAGACTGACAAACGCAACGCTTTCTGGAAAGAGAACGTTGTAATTTCTTGAGTTTCTGTTCTCCTTTCCTTAGAAAATTCAAATTAGGTTCTTTGTCACCATTGCTGTCAGTGTAAAAACTTTTTCAATGCCAACATCTAAACCGACAGCATTACCAGACGGTTCCATTTCCTCTTTTACTTCAGTGTTGATCAAAAACTGAACATAGTAACCATCAGCACGTCTAACAATTCTTACTCGCTGATGAGCAAATATCAACCTATTAGCGAAAAATTGGATCCCCTTCGCAAACAGGCTAAGCAGGAAAAAACCTATGAACTCCAGCAATTACCTGATGAAAAAGTGATCGCGCTGCAACAAGCGCTAAAACAGCTCGATTATTACAAGTTGCCAATTGATGGCATTGTTGGTTCTGGGACGAGAAAGGCGCTAAAAACGTTTAAGCAAGATCACTGGTTAGAGCATTCCAATGCAACTTCCTAATCCTAAGTTATTCGTTGCTGTCTCCCCCAACGACAACATCTTTAATGCGAAGACTGGGACTGCCGCAACCCACAGCTAAACCGCTTTGGCCGCCTTTGCCGCAACCGCCGGACTCATCCCAGTAAAAATCATTGCCGATGGCTTCAATGTTGGCTAGGGTTTTGAACACATTGCCAGAAAGTGTTACATCCCGCACCGGTTCAGCGAGTTTGCCATTGCGAATCATCCAGGCTTCCCCAGCTGAGAAAGTAAACATTTCACCGTTGGTCATGCACCTAACCAGTTTTTGGCATAAACGCCCACGGGAATATCTTGGAATAAGTCTTCCACTGGGGTATCTCCCCGGCCAATCCAAGTGTTGGTCATGCGTACCAAGGGGGGATATTGATAGTCTAAACAACGGGCATTGCCAGTTGCGCTTTCTCCGAGTTTCCCTGCTGTTTCCCGGGAATGGAGACGTCCCACTAAAATCCCGTCTTGAATGAGTTGTGTAGTTTGGGCTGGGGTTCCCTCATCATCGACTTGATAACTTCCCCGATGTTCCGGCGGGGCAGCGCCGTCAAAAATTTGGAGATTGCTGGGACCAAATCGTCGTCCCATGGTCATGATTTCCTGTAAATCCGGATTTTCATAAGTCATGTCCGCTTCGGAAAGATGGCCAAAGGCTTCGTGAACAAATAAACCAGCCAAAACGGGATCAATGACCACGGGGTAAACATTTCCGGTTACCGTGGGCAAACTGAGGGCATTCACCGCTCTTTGGGCTGCTGTAACCACTTGTTCGTCAAGGTTGGTGAGATCTTGCCATCCCCGACGCGATCCCACGGTTTCTCGCCCCGTTTGCACTGTTTCTCCATTGCGCGCGATTGCGCTGAATCTCGCTTCCAAATCGGCCCAGGTTTGTTCCGCTAAGGTGCCTTCGGAGGTAGCAATAGCAACCCGTTGGGTGAGGTCGCTATAACTCACGGCAGTGGTAGCAATCCGAGAATCATAGTCTCGCAGCAACTGATTATAATGCTCGCAAAGCGCTTTTTTGTCGGCTAACGGAATATCTCGGGGATTTCCTGCCGGCAATGGCAACTCATAAACCCCTTCTACTGTGGGAACGGGGGCTAACGTTGTCTTTTGATTGCCCACCAATCGCGCTGCCGCGATCGCGTCTTCGATTTGTTCTTCTATAGCATGGAGGCGATTAAAGCTGGCAAAGCCCCATCCCCCTCGATAACAGGCGCGCACTTGCCTCCTAATGGCCACTTCTTCACTAAGCGTTTCAATTTTTTCTCCCCTAAGGAGGATATCGGTACTTTCCGATTCCTCTATCCGAATTAGTAAAAAGTCAGCGCGATCGCGATATTTTTGTATTAAATCTGACAGTAGAGAACGATAATTTGTCATTGGTAACGGTTAACGGCTTACTGATGACCTTTAAAACGAATGCCTAAAAAAATATCGTAAATAAAACCGAAGAAATCTTTTTTCTTTTCTAATAATCCTAACGACTGAGGAGACTCCTTAGCATCCAATCGGGGTTTCATTTGAAAGTAAGCCGGCTGATACTTATACCAAGGAATAGACGGCCAAAGATGATGGACTAAATGATAATTTTGTCCGCAAATGAGCAAATTCAGAATCTTACTGGGATAAACTCTTGCATTATGCCAGCGATCGCGCTCTTGAAAGGGGCGATGGGGAAGATAATCAAAAAATAACCCTAACATCCAACCCACCACTAACGCCGCGGCAAACCAATAATTGACAATATAATTAACAAACCCGTATTGAATGGCAAAATAAACAATTAATCCCACAATGGAGCGACTGACAAACCATTCTAAAAGTTCATAATTTTTCCACAACCGACGCTTAAAAAAGAACACTTCATGATAGAAAAAGCGGACAGGAATCAGAAACAGAGGTCCTCCGGTGGAAACAAAATGGTCGGGATCATTTTTGGGATCATTGACATGGGCGTGATGTTGGAGATGTACCCGTGTAAAAACAGGAAACACAAACCCTAACATCAAGGCGCTGCCATGGCCGAGTATGGTATTAATCGCGCGATTGCGATGGCCAGCGCGGTGAGAGGCATCATGAATAACTGTTCCGGCAAGGTGCAAACATAAAACATTGAGACAAAAACAAACGCCGCCTTGCCAATGCCAAAGCCAGTAACCACAGTGAGATAAGATAAACAGTCCCCATGCTGTAAGAAACATACCAACATTGACATTCCACCCGCCATCGGGATCAATGTAATCTTTGGGCACTTTCAGTGACGGTTGCGCCTGCACCATATTTTGTTCTTCTCCTTCTAGCTTGCATTAATTTAAATATTAATTTTTATAAATTTAATCTCATTTTCTCAAAAAAATCGCTAAGATGCAGTTAAAAGTTGATCCAGGGCTCGCTGTTCGAGAAAGTTGCTTTCTTGAAGGATCTCACATAAGCGATTGTCTTTTTCTAATAAACAAGTATGACCGCTATCAGGCAAAACCACCATTTGCGAATTGGGAAAATAATTCCCTAAGCGTTGGGCTTCTTTCACCGAAGGCAAGAGTCGATCTGAACCAGCTGCCAATAGTAACACAGGAACAGAGGCTTCTTGTAACTGATCAAAATCCAACTTGAACTGTTCCAATAAAGATAATCGCCAACGGACAGTTTGCGGCGGCACCGATTTCATGGCATTTAATAAAGCCCGCCGGTCAGGCGCAGCAATTCGTCCCATTGCTGCCAGGAATGGTAAAATCAATGCCGTGGAAGCGCGGTAGATAGGCTCTGGCATCCAACCTGTCCCCACTGCCCCCCAAGCTAAAAACGGACGTTCCCGAAAGGAGGAAGCGGGATTCACCAAAATCACCCGATTAAATAGCTCAGGTGCCCGTTCTAACAGTTTCAACGCCAAGCAACCCCCAAAGGATTCGCCGCACAAATAAGTAGTTGATTCCGGTTTATTAATTTGTTCTTGCACAATTAAATCAATAACAACCCTTGTTAATTCATCCCAATCACTAAAATTGTACTGGGGAATGGCAAGGGAACGGATATCAAAACATTGATCCAAAGTTGCCGTTTGGGTATGAATCAGTTCTCCTGTGCCGTCCATTCCCGGTAAAAAAACAAACAGGGGAAAGTGGGGGTGCAATGAGTTCGGTGTTAAAAAGTAAGGATGATCCTGCTGATTCATGAATTTGCTTTCACTAATAACATCCAATTTCCAATAAAGATTGAATTTCTTTTTGACAATAATCCGTTAATTCCGTAAGCCCATATTTCGTCTGTTTTCCTCGATATTTCCGTTGAATTTTTGGTGTAATCCAATAAGGACGACCCATTAAAAGATTCGCTCGTTCATAGATTACCATGGGATGCGGCGACCATTGATTAAATAGGGCTTCTGTGGGATCAAACCAGTGTAAAACTTTTAGGGGGATGGTGGTTGTAACTTGCTCTTGCTGGGACGCGATCGCGACCGGCAATAGGACTAAATCCGAAATATTGGCCCGCAGCAACAAATGGGCAAATCCTTCTTGGAAAGGTTGAATTTCAGTAGGTGCCGTTAAATTCACCATCGATTGCGCCCCTTCCGGAAATACCGCTAACCAGTTGCTGTCTTGCAACAACTTTCTTCCTTCCCGCATAAAACTGCTGCCTCGCTGAGAGTAATCTGCCAAGGGAAAGCATCCTAAGGAATCAACCACCTCGCGCAAAACAGGAACTTGTCCCATGTAGTGATGACAAGCAGTGCGAAGGGGATGTCCCAATCCTACCATTAACATCATGGGATCCATAAAGCTGCGGTGGTTGCTAACAACAACAACGGTAGCATGGTGCGGGATACGGTTTTGATAGTAAACAAAGAGTTGGGTTCCCAAGGCTAGGAGAAACCCACGGGATAAATTGAACGGTTGCTTAGAAGCCATGGGATTTATTGGAAAGACAGGCTGTAACTTAACAAATCTTAACGTTTTCTCTCCATATTAACCAATTCTCTAATGATTTTGATGAATCTCGGAACTGCGTTGAATTGACGTTAACTCAAACATCTCTTAAGGTAGAATCAGAAAATCTAACATTTGGTTATAATTTGTTTGATATTTTGGTTTGATTTTAAAAAAAGTACAACTCATAAGAAAAATCAATAAATTTTATCAATGAGTTAAATTTTCCAAATCAAGCCTTAAAAAATAACGAATTATTTAATTTCAAACTTCATTTAAAAACCGTTTTAACTTACTCCCAATCATTTCACCTGAGAAGTTGGACTCATTTAATAAACAAACGATTATTTATGGAAAAAAATAAACCCGAGCATTATTTTTGTTTAACGACGCCACTTTACTATGTTAATGATGTTCCGCACATTGGCAGTGCTTATACTACCATGGCGGCGGACGCGATCGCGCGTTTTAAACGCCTAGAAGGGAATAACGTCTTATTTATTACCGGTACCGATGAACATGGGCAAAAAATTCAACGGACTGCCGAAGAAAAAGGATTATCTCCCCAAACCCAATGCGATAAAGTGGCAGCAAGTTTTGACCAGTTGTGGCAACAACTAAACATTCAATACGATCGATTTAGCCGCACCACCGCCAAACGTCACGAAGCCATTGTCAAAGAATTTTTCCAACGGGTTTGGGATAACGGCGATATTTATTTAGCCCAAAAACAAGGCTGGTATTGCGTTTCTTGCGAAGAGTTTAAAGAGAAGCGGGAACTCGTCAACGACGGCTACTGTCCCATCCACATCAATAAAAAAGCGGAATGGCGAGATGAAGAAAATTACTTTTTTCGCCTCTCTAACTATCAATCCCAACTGGAAACACTCTATGAAAACCATCCTGAGTTCATCCAACCCGAAACTCGCCGCAACGAAGTCTTAAATTTTATCCAACAAGGATTGCAAGACTTCTCGATTTCCCGAGTTAATCTCGATTGGGGCATTGAGGTTCCCACTGATCCCAAACATACCATTTACGTCTGGTTTGATGCCCTGTTAGGGTATGTCACGGCTCTTCTCGATCCCGAAGACGAACCCACCCTAAAAAATGCCCTTGCTAAGTGGTGGCCCATGGATATTCATCTGATTGGGAAAGACATTTTACGGTTTCATGCTGTCTATTGGCCAGCGATGTTAATGTCGGCAGGGATTTCTCCCCCAAAGCAAGTCTTCGGACACGGGTTTTTAACCAAAGACGGGCAAAAAATGGGGAAAAGTTTAGGGAATACGCTGGATCCGGCGGCGTTATTAGATCGCTATGGTGCCGATGCCGTTCGGTATTATTTTCTGCGAGAAATTGAATTCGGACAAGATGGGGACTTTAACGAAACCCGTTTTGTCAATGTTTTGAATGCCGATTTAGCCAATGACTTAGGGAACTTATTAAATCGAACCCTAAAAATGGCGAAAAAATACTGCAACAATCAAGCCCCTAACTTAAAAGGCGAGGACATTCCCTCGGATCATCCCCTCAAACAAATTGGAAGGGGACTCAGCGATCGCGTTGCCTTTGCCTATAATAACCTGAACTTTCGTCAAGCCTGCAGCGAAATTAGCCATCTCATTGCCAACACCAACAAATACATTGATGAACAAGCCCCCTGGAGTCTCTATAAACAAGGGGAACAACAAAAAGTTGAACAAGTCATTTATAGTATCTTAGCGTCAATCCGTTTGAGTGCCTATCTCCTCTCTCCCATTACTCCAACACTCAGCAGCCGCATTTATCAACAATTAGGATTTGCGATTGACTTTAACCAACCTTCCTCTTTTAATGACAAAATTCCTTTCCAAGTTCATCAATGTTGGGGAATTTTCCCGGCCCAACAACCATTAGGAGAGGCAAAACCCGTATTTTTACGGTTAGAAGTTCCTGCAGAAAATCCCTTGTAGGTTAGATTCTTCTTTAGTTGTGGGTAAGGTAAAAAGAGATATAGCAGTTCTTGGACTCACGAGCTACAGTAGCAACATTGACTGATTAAGGCTTATGACAAAATTTAATTACTTAATTGGTTCAGTTCAGAGCGTATCTCATTAGAGTGAGAATTGCTATAACTGTTTTTATAATTTTACTTTTTTTCATAAAGCTGCTTAATAAATAACATAACGAGGATAAAAAAATGCTGGAAAACTTTGATCACGATCCGGTATTTACACCGAAACAAATTTTAGAGAATCGTGGTCGGGTTGCAATCTTTATTGATGGTTCGAATTTATTTTATGCTGCCCTACAGCTGGGGATTGAAATAGATTACACCAAATTATTGTCATGCCTGACCTCTGGTTCTCGACTCTTGCGTTCCTTTTTCTACACCGGCGTTGATGCCACTAATGAAAAACAACAAGGATTTTTACTTTGGATGCGCCGCAATGGGTATCGGGTGATTGCCAAAGATTTAGTGCAATTGCCTGATGGATCTAAAAAAGCCAATTTAGATGTGGAAATTGCCGTGGATATGATGGCCTTAGTTGGGGCTTATGATACCGCACTTTTAGTCAGCGGCGACGGCGACTTAGCTTATGCGGTTGATGCCGTTAGCTATCGCGGGGCGCGGGTAGAAGTGGTTAGCCTGCGTTCCATGACCAGTGATAGCTTAATTAATGTTGCCGATCGCTATGTCGATTTGGATCAAATCCAAGAAGATATCAGAAAAACCCCTAAGTCGGAAACAACCAATTCCACACCTCATCCTTATCGCCCTTTCCCAAGCCTAATTTTTGATGAAGATTCTTCAGGATAATTCATTTTTCAGATCATCCCTGATTTCTCCTCGGTTGGTTGTTCAAAAAATCGCCGCTTGGGGAGTCATTGGGGGACTTTTTTTAACCTTATCTGCCTGTAATAATCAAAACCAAGCAACAGATGCGCAATCAGAAAATACAGCAACAGAAGAAGAAACGATTCAAGAACGATTAATTTTAGAAAATGCGACGCTAAATCAAGTTGATTCCCAAGGAAAAAAAATTTGGAAACTAGAGGTGCAGCGTGTCGTTTATCAGCAAAATAAGAAAAATGCTGAATTAGAAAATGTTAGCGGTAAATTTTACGAAGATGGAAACGTTTTTCTAAAAATTGAAGCCAATCAAGGTAAAATTATTGATAACGGCAAGCAAATTAATTTGCAAGGGGAAGTCGTAGCGACTGATCCCCGTAATGGGGCGGTGCTTCGTTCTGAACAAATTGAATGGTCTCCTCAAGACAATTTAATTGTCATTCCCAAACCCTTAACCGGGAATCATCCCCAATTTAATGCCTCTGCCGATCAAGGAAAATACTATACCGATCAAGAAAAGTTAGCGTTAATGGGCAATGTGGAGGGGATTGCCAATGATCCCCCGCTTCAGTTGCAAGGAAAACAGTTAAATTGGTTAATTCCAAAAGATAAGGTCAGTAGTAGCCAGCCCTTGCAAGTGAATCGCTATAATCCGGAAACGGAAACTATCACCGATCGCGTTACTGCTGATTCCGGTCAAGCCGATTTAGCGGAAAAAACTGTTTCCTTGCAAGGCAATGTAGAATTTAAATCCACCGATCCACCCTTACAAGTGGCAAGCAATGCCATTACCTGGCAAGTGGAAGAAAAATTCATTACCAGCAGCAAACCCATTAAAGTTGTCCAGACTGAGAAGAAAATTACCTTAAGCGGCAATCAAGGCAACATTAATTTAGACACTGAAATTGCCCAATTTCAAGGCGGCGTCAAAGGCGTCAGTCAAGCGAATCAAGCCACGCTTTTCGCCAACCGTTTGCGTTGGAATTTTGCCAATCAACAAATGCAAGCAGAGGGGAATGTGGTCTATCAACAAGACGATCCCCCTTTAACTAGCAAAGGAAACCAAGCCAGCGGCATTTTGCAAGAAGAAAATATTGTGGTGAAAGGAACACAAAAGGAACAAGTCACAACTGAAATTGTTCCTTAATGGGAGAATCTCAAACTTCAACCCAAGGATAATCAATAACATTCGGCAGGCGATATTTTATCCCATGTTGAACTTTGGGATGCCAAAAACAGTCCTGAGTTGGGATTTCGGGTAAGATATCCTCTGCAATGCCATCGCGAATAAAAAAGGCATTGATCCCATAATTGCTGCAGCCAACGAGACGATAGCCTTTCTCTTTTCCAAGTTTGACAAACGCCGCTAAGGAGGCGCCGCAATAATCCGGTCCATATTCTCCAAATTCAGCAACAAAATCGGGATTATAGGGGACGGTTACTGCTTGATCCGGGCCCAAAATATCTTGATATTCCAAAACAACGACTCGGGGTTGAATGGTATCTATGGCTTTCCAGATCCAATAATCAATGCCATCCATATCCACTGAAAGCAAATCGATTTTTCCGGAAACGCCATTTTCGCGAATTAAATCATTGACATTTTCCGCATTAATCCAGGCATGCACGAGACGCGGCGGCCAAGTTCGCGTATCCCGACATTGGGAATAAAAGGATTGACCTTGTTCAATATTAGCCTCATTGCCATCAAATAAGAGACCAATCCAACCATGATTGATAATTAAATTGGCAGCATTGCATTCAATGCCATTGCCGGCACAAATTTCCACAACGCGGCGATTGGTTGCCCCAATCAAAGCAAAAATATAGAGAAGATAGCCATCCTCATCATTTTGAGAAAACATGCGGAATCCTGTTTCTTCAAAGTTAGGGAGTTTGGTGTTGGAATTGAGAAGCGATTGATAATGTTGCGATAATAACGTTTGGGAAACTTGGGCTTGTTTGAGGCTGTTGTCGAAGCTGAAGTCTTTGAGGCCGACAAGTTCTTGTTGAAAGGATGCTTTTAACTCGTTTTCCAACGGTGTTAAGGCTTTTTGAACCAGTTTTTTGATGAATTGTTTCATCCTTAAACTCTATCTTCACTAAGACTCAGTAAAATCGACATTTTCGTAAAGATCAGCCAGTTTAATTTCCACATCAAACTGATTGAAAGAGACAGCAGCATCAGTATCACTGTACTCTGACATCAACCATTGATTCGTTCCAGTTTTTACATAATGTTCCACGTGTATGCTGTATTGATCGATAATGAAATATTCCCGAAAACTCTCAATCGTCCGATAGGCAACAAATTTTCCGCTACGGTCATAGTCTTGGGTTGACTGGGATAATACCTCGGCAATAAAGCACGGATTAATCAGGGTATCCGTTCGTCCAGATTGCAATTGCAAGGGAGTCTTGACGGCCATAACATCAGGATAGGTGTAAATGTTGCGATTGGGAATCCATAATCTTTGATCAGTGTAAAAGATTCGATATCCTTGATTTTTTAACGCTAGTTTTAGAAGAATATAAAGATTTCCAGCAATTTCATTATGATTGGGAGTTCCGCCAGTCACAGGGATAATTTCTCCATTATGATACTCATGGCGTTCTTCAGAGACAGTTTCAAATTCTAAATATTGTTGGGGCGTATAAGTTGGTTTTTCTGTTTGTGTCACCATCGTCTAAATTAATGAACTTGTATCCCATGGGTAGATAGTTTTGTCAGCCAAAAGTTAACTGTAGAATCGTTCAGTTTTGACTGCACGGATTTGATGACTTGTTCGGCAACAGCTTGGGAACGACATAAGGCAAAAACCGTGGGGCCGCTTCCTGACATAATAGTTCCTAGAACTTCACTTTCTTTTTGAAAGACTAACTTTAAGGCCTCTACTTGCGGATGGGCCGGAAAAACGACTTTTTCTAAATTATTGTAGAGGAATTGCCCAATTTTCGGATAATCTTGTTGCGCGATCGCGCTGACTAAGTCTGCCGAGTGCACCTGTTTGGTTTGGGCGGCAATATTTTCCGGTTGTTGGAAATAGGTCTGTTCAAACTGTTGGCGATAGGTTTTATACGCCCAAGCAGTGGAAACGTACAAGTTCTGGTGTTTGGCCAGAATCACTGCCAGATCTTCCAATCCTTCCAGGGCATTGAGTTGTTCTCCCCGTCCTAAAGCTAAAGCCGTTCCCCCTTCCAAGCAAAAGGCAATATCCGATCCCAGCTGACTGGCAAGGGTTTGCAGTTCCGGTTGCGTTAACCCTAACTTCCACAGCAGGTTAATGCCCACTAAAACCGCAGCTGCATCGGCAGATCCCCCAGCTAATCCCGCCGCAACGGGAATGTTCTTTTCGATGTTAATTTCTAAACCGCCGTATTGGGCGTAGGCTTCGGGATACTCTCGGCACATTAACTGGGCTGCTTGGTAGGCAATGTTATCCGATCCCAGAGGCATATCAGGATCCTCGCAGTGGAGATGAATATCTTGGGTACTGCCGGCGTAAATATCAATTCGATCTTCTAAGGCAATTCCTTGCAACACCATGACCAGTTCATGATATCCATCGGCGCGATCGCCGAGTATTTCCAGGTGAAGATTAATTTTGGCGGGTGCCGTCAGTGAATAGTGACGCATTGCTAACAAATTCCAATTGATTGCAAAGCCTTACCCAGTTTGACACACTAATGGCTTCTGCACGTGCCAGGGGGCTTATTTCTAATTGTTCCAGAATTGGTTCCAATTGTTGGGGAGAAATAATACTTTTCAAATTATTTCGTAACATTTTACGGCGGTTGGCAAATCCTAGTTTGACCAGTTTTTCCAGCAATTGCGGCGAATTGGCAGTTAAAGGGAAGGGGCGAGGCGTTAGGGAAATAATCGCAGAATCCACTTTCGGCGGCGGCGAAAAGGCTTTGGCAGGAACAACGGAACGTTTTTCACAATGGGCTAAGTATTGACTGCGCACTGATAATGCCCCAAAAATTTTTGATCCCGAATTGGCGCAAACCCGTTCGGCAATTTCTTTTTGTACGAGTAAGATAAGTTTGTCATATTGTCGGTTGGGATGAGCAATGCTGCCCAATAATTTTTCTAAAATGGGACCGGTGATATTATAGGGAATGTTAGCAACAACTTTATTCGGCAAAAAGTTAACGACAGCCGCTAAATCGAGTTTTAAAAAGTCTCCTTCCAGTAGAATGAAATTGGAGTAAGTTTGAAATCGCTGATTTAGGGGTTTAATCAGATCGCGATCGCGCTCTGCCGCGATGACAGTTTGGGTCGCATCCAGTAATCGACGGGTTAAGATGCCAGTTCCCGGACCAATTTCTAAGACAATATCTTCGGGGTTGAGTGTTGCTGCTTCGATAATCTCTTGCAGGGCTTTTTCACTTTTTAACCAATGTTGAGCAAATTGTTTTCGCGGTTTCACCTTAGCGTTAACGAATTATATAACTGACAGCAATCAGAGAAAATTAATAACAAACAGGGAATGGAATTTTGCCTAGCGACTCTTATGTTCTAGAAAATTGTATCAATTTGAATCTCGCGATGGCTCAAAAATATATTAAAATCAAAATAATCGTAATTTCACTTAGAACATGAGAATTCTAGTAACTGGCGGTGCTGGATTTATTGGCTCTCACCTTGTTGATCGCTTAATGTCAGAGGGACATGAAGTCATTTGTTTGGATAATTTCTACACTGGGCGCAAAGACAACATTAAACATTGGCTTGATCATCCCTATTTTGAGGTAATTCGCCACGATATTACTGAACCCATTCGGTTGGAAGTGGATCAAGTTTACCACCTTGCCTGTCCTGCCTCTCCTGTTCATTATCAATTTAATCCTGTCAAGACAGTAAAAACAAATGTCATGGGAACTCTACATATGTTGGGGTTGGCGAAACGGGTAAAAGCAAGGTTGTTGCTAGCTTCTACCTCGGAAGTTTATGGCGATCCGGAAGTGCATCCCCAACCAGAAGAATATCGGGGAAATGTTAATCCTATTGGTATTCGGAGCTGCTACGATGCCGAAACAGAAATTTTAACTGCCAACGGTTGGACTCCTTTTCCGAAATTATCTCCCGATGTTCCTGTGGCCACCCTTAACGCTGAAAATCAAGTAGAATACCACGTGCCGGATGAATATATTGTACAGCCCTACGTGGGAAATCTCTTGCGGTTTGCCAATGAAAAATATGATTTTTGTGTTACGCCCAACCATCAGATGTATGTTCGCAGTAAAACTGGCAAACTAAAATTTTTACAAGCAGATGAATCTCGGGATTGGCATTGTTGGAAGGTATTAACCAGTGGACGTTTTAGTGGAGAAGAACAAAAATGGTTTACATTAGAGTCGCTGCCGCCTAATGCCAAAGTCGCAGATTACGCCGGAATCAAATTCCGGCGCCTGCAGCGACCTTTGGTCAATGTGGCGCAAGTGGCAATGGATACTTGGCTGGAATTTCTCGGGTATTACATTTCCGAAGGCTGTGTTCATGTTCGTCAGCGCAATCGCGTTGTTAATGGCAGGAATTATGAAGTAGCAGACTATAATATTCTCATTGCTCAAGAGAATTCTGAAAAACGGGAAAAAATTGCCCAATGTCTGCAAAACATGGGCTTTAATTTTTTCCAATCCGATCATCATCAGTTCCGCATTTGTTCCAAACAGTTAGCCAATATCCTTTTACCGCTTGGAAATTCAGAGGAGAAATACATTCCTCGACAATTCCTGCGTTTATCGCCTCGTCAGTCTCGTATTCTCCTTGATGCCCTTCTCTTAGGAGATGGTTCAAAGCGGGGAGAGGGTTATTGCTACTACAGCAAATCGAAACAACTTGCAGATGATGTTCAGGAATTAGCCTTGCGGTGTGGTTTCGCTGCCCATATCTCTTCTCATGCCAAATATAACCGCAATCTTTACTGTGTTAATATTTGCAAGCCCATCGAAGCAAACCTCACTTCTCCTGAAAAGATTCCTTATGCGGGAAATGTTTATTGTGTAAATGTCACCAATCATGTAATTTTTGTTCGTCGTAATGGTAAAGTTTCCCTTTGTGGGAATTGCTACGACGAAGGAAAGCGCATTGCAGAAACGCTGGCGTTTGATTATCACCGCGACAATGGCGTAGATATTCGAGTTGCTCGAATTTTTAATAGTTTAACCGGCGACCAAAAGGTTATTTATTATCAAGGAAATCAGCTTCACTACGAATCTTTTGCTGACTGTTACGACCGCATTCATCAAGATATTTCCAATGTTTCTATTCCTTGTTTTGATCAAAATGCAAATTTAGTCATTCAACCAATTTCGGCAATTTGGAAGCATAAAGTCCGGAAGAAAGGCTATAAAATTACAACAACCTGGGGAAAACAAGTCAAAATTACAGAAGATCATAGTCTGTTTAGTTGCAATGAAAATAACTTTCCCCAAGCTGTTTTTGGAAAAGACTTAAACGTGGGAGATAAAGTCGCTATTCCCCATTCTATTCCCTTTTTAGAGAGACCCCTCGAAGCATTTTATGTGAGTGAGAAACTGAGCGATATTTCAGGAGTAGGAGTAATCAGTGAGAAAGCAATTGATTATTTAGAACAATTTCCGGAAGCTATTCGACAGTACTTAACAGACAAAGGAATTGCAAACCGTCAATTTTATTCCAAAATTAAACGATATGAAAGGGCAAATAAACTGCCTTTAGAACTCTGGAAAATTTTAAAATTGCCCTGGTCAAAGAAAGAACAACTTATTCCGCCTCATTCTAAACAAGCAATTCATAACTATATTGATGATATCCCAAACTTGTTATGGTTCCTAGGGTTTTATCTTGCCGAAGGTTGCTTGATTAATCAAAAAAATCAAGACTATCAACTATTGTTCAGTTCTGATATAAAGTATTTAGAAAAGCTGATTGCCGTTACTAGGGAACTATTTGGATTAGAAGGTTCAATCCGATATGATCCACAGAATAAAAGAGCCCCTTCTGTGCATATTCGATCCAAAATTATCGTTGATTTAGTCGTTAATACGTTTGATTTTGGCGACCAACTCAGCACAGAGAAAGATATTCCGAATTGGATTTTACAACTTCCTAAAGAACAGTTGGTTTACTTTTTACAAGGCTTCTGGGAAGGAGATGGCAACCATGATGCCAAGACAACGGGTTTCAGGCTTATTTTTAATAGTTCCAGTCAGAAAATAATCGAAAAATTAGTTCTCATCTTAGCTAAATTTGGCATTATAGGGAGTGTGTCTGAATTTAATACCAAGGTTAGCAAGGAAGACAGTTGCCAATACAAGTCTTATCGGTTAACGGCTCAAGGGTTAGATAATTACTCAATTTTAGACCTAGCGGAAACGACACAGCAATTACAAGCAAAAACCACTGGTAATCTGGCTTGGGGAATTGTCAAACATATTGAGGAATTTGAAATTGATGATTATGTTTATGATTTTTCAGTTCCTGAATATGAGAACTTTATTGGCGGAACCTATGGTATTTGTTGTCATAACACCTATGGACCTCGCATGTTAGAAGATGATGGTCGAGTAGTTAGCAATTTTGTTGGCCAATGCTTGCGAAATGAAGCCATTACAGTCTATGGAGACGGTTCCCAAACCCGCAGCTTTTGCTATGTGTCAGACTTGGTGGACGGATTAATCCGCTTGATGAACAGTGATTATATTGGGCCTGTCAATTTGGGAAATCCTGGGGAATATACAATTCTGGAACTGGCACAGAAGATTCAAAATATGATTAATCCAGAGGGCAAAATTGGCTTTAAGCCTCTGCCGCAAGATGATCCGAGGAAGCGTCAACCGGATATTGCCAAAGCCCGAGACATTTTAGGGTGGGAACCTCGCGTGCCGCTGCAAGAAGGATTGGAATTGCTGATTAAGGATTTTCGCGATCGCTATTCTTTTAATTCTCAATCAGTCACGAAATCGTAACAACTGGCTGGGAACATTATCATTGCTTATTCAGACAATACAGTAAAAATTAAGGATTAATACTTATGCGTATTTGTGTAATTGGAACGGGATATGTTGGTTTAGTGACAGGCGTTTGCTTTGCTTACGCAGGACATGAGGTGATTTGCGTCGATAATAACGAAGAAAAAGTAAAATTGATGCAAAGCGGCCAACCTCCGATTTATGAGTCGCAACTGTCAGAATTAATGCAAGCTTCAACCAAAGCAGGACGTTTAGAATTTACAAGCGATTTGGGGAAAGGGGTCAATCATGGAGACATTCTCTTTATTGCAGTAGGAACTCCTGCCCTCTCCACTGGAGAAAGCGATACCCGCTATGTCGAAGCAGTTGCCAAAGGCATTGGCCATCATCTCAATGGCAGCTATAAAGTCATTGTGAATAAGTCCACTGTTCCCATTGGTTCCGGCGACTGGGTACGCATGATTATTCTAGATGGTGTAGCGGAACGCCAAAAAGAATTAGTCTCCAGTGGCAATAGTGAGGTCAGGCCATTAGAAGAGGTTAAAGCTGAGTTCGATGTTGTCAGCAATCCTGAGTTTTTACGAGAAGGTTCAGCCGTCTATGATACGTTTAATCCCGATCGGATTGTTTTGGGGGGTAACAGCAACAAAGCTTTGAATCTGATGCAGCAATTGTATGCCCCAATCGTCAATCGAGAGTTTGCTGAAGATCCTTCTCTTCCCCCAATTGACTTAGTAATTACCGATTTGAATTCAGCAGAAATGATTAAGTATGCTGCTAACGCTTTTCTGGCGACGAAAATCAGTTTTATTAACGAAGTAGCCAATATTTGCGATCGCGTCGGGGCTGATGTAACGCAAGTGGCTAAAGGAATCGGTCTAGATTCCCGCATTGGCCACAAATTTTTACAAGCAGGCATTGGCTGGGGCGGATCTTGTTTCCCAAAAGATGTATCGGCGCTGATCCATACCGCTGACGATTATAATTACGAAGCCCAAATTCTCAAATCAGCCGTCAATGTCAACAAGCGGCAACGATTATTAGTTGTAGAAAAATTGCAGCAAGAATTAAAAATCCTGAAAGGAAAAGTCATCGGTTTGCTGGGACTCACCTTTAAGCCCAATACCGATGATATGCGGGATGCCCCAGCATTAAATATCATTGCGGAATTAAGCCGTTTAGGGGCGAAAGTGAAAGCCTACGATCCTATCGTATCTCAATCCGGGATTCGGGATGGGTTATCTGATGTAATTGTGGAAACAGATGCCGAACGATTAGCCGATCATTGCGACGCGTTGGTTTTGGTAACCGAGTGGAAACAGTTTCTCTCTCTCGATTACGAAAAAATGGCAGCGTTAATGAATAGTCCTGTGATCATTGACGGACGCAATTTCTTGGATAGAAAAGCTTTGCAAAATATCGGTTTCCATTATGTCGGTATGGGGCGTTAGCGGAATTGGGCCGGGTTAAACCACCTTCCGCAAAGTGCGGTTAGAAGGAACTAGTTTGTGAAATCGTTGTAATCTCTTGAGAATCGCGATCGAGCAACCATTGCATTAATTGCTGCCATTCCAGGTATGTTGTTAATAAATCTGCATCTAGTTCCTCACCGGTTTCTTGGGAAAATTTCGAAAAACTTTCTACCCAATCTACTATTGTTTCCATGGGAGAAAGAGAACAGTAGCTACCAGCTTGTTGCAATGCTTGTACCATTTCCCTGCTATGGCCTCTTTGGTAAAGATACCACCCCACCCAAACCAAAGTGCTGTAGCGAACGGAATGCTCCATCCACTGCAATCGCGCGGGTAAATCAGATCGCGCAAAAAAATTGTCAATCATAGCAACCAACGATCGCGCTTGGGTTAATCCTTTGTAGATGGCACTTTCAGGATGCTGACGGTAGCAAACAGTTAACTGTCGCAACCAAGCTGCCTGACAGCCCATAAGCGCTAAACGAAGAATTAACTCCGTATCTTCAGATTGGGGAAAGTTTGGATCGAATCCCCCTGCCTGTTGCAGCCAATCCCGACGGAACATCATCGCGCTCGGCAGCACCGGTTTCCATAATAGCCAAGATTCTAAATTTAATTCGGGAACTTCCTCCCAAGGTTCCACGTCGGCTAACAAGATCCCGTTATGATCAACCCGACGCCAACCGCTATGCACGATTCCTAAATCAGGATTAGTTTCAAAAACAGCGACCTGTGCTTCTAACTTGTTGGGAAGAAAATAATCATCCGCATCTAGAAATGCTACTAATTTTCCTTGTGCTAATTGAATCCCATAATTGCGGGCTGCTGAAACCCCTTGATTGGTTTGATAAACATAACGAATTTGGTTATGATAATTTTCTAGGCAAGCAGACGTTTGATCAGTCGAACCATCATTAATGACAATAATTTCGTAATTTGTATAACTTTGAATGAGAATGCTATCAATTGCTTCTTGAACATAGCGTTCACAGTTGTAACATGGAATAATAATCGTTACTTGTGGGTGGGAATCACTCATGATTGACTCATTAGAATTAATAGGAATAGATTTCCTTTTTAGTGTGACTTAAAAATCAAAAACGAACTCTCTACTCATCAAAAAGTATCAAATTTGTATAAATATTGATGGCATTTTTCATTATTCCTGACATTTGGTTAAATTTTAGGGAATTGTGTCCAAATACTTGTTTTATTTACTTATTTATGGTACGCTTGTGAAAAGTTAAATGTGTCTCCTGATCAACCGTTAACCGGTTCAGGGGGACCGGACCAATACACAGGAACGCCTGCCTCGCCAGGTAGTTCCAGTCAAGAACGTACCGTCAATGCCGGTGAAGGCAACGACCAAGTTCAAGCCGGGAGTGGAGAAACTGCTAACTTCTCCGGTGAAGGCGGCGATGATTTACTCGTCGGTGCCTTGGGCGATGATAATCTTAATAGCGGTTCCGGCGATGATACTCTCCAAGGCGGTTCCGGGGACGATGTTCTCTCCGGCAATCGCGGCAGAGATACGCTGACCGGTGAAGCAGGGGATGATACCCTCGACGGCGGTGCCGGTGCAGACACCCTAACTGGCGGACCTGGAGCCGACACATTTAAATTTGAACTGGCCCAGGACGGCACTGAGCAATTAGCCCAAGATGATTCTAATTCTGCCTCCGATGTGTTTGCTGGCGGCGAATTTGATGTCATCACCGACTTTAATCCTGAAGAAGATACCCTAAGCTTTGATTCGGACTTCTTTGGTCAAGGAGAAGGCGAGTTCTTTGTTAGCCAAGACGGCGACGACACAACTATTTCCTTTGGCGAGTCCGAGGAAAACGCCTCCGAATTCCTGAGATTAGAAGATACCAATGCTGACAACATCGATCCCGATGACTTCGAAATTTTATAATTAGTTCACTTTCGAAGCCAGTATTAAGTGATTTCAAGATGGGGTGTTTTATGATTGCACCCCTCTTTTTAGCATATAAAGCAATGCATTTTTGATAAGAGCTCATAATTTCTGTTAAATTGATGGCTCCCATCTCCCAAGAAATGGCACCTTCTGGCCGCCTGGCCACTGTTCATATGTCCTTGGCAGAATTGCAAGAAGCCCGAGGAGAAATAAAAGGGGCAATTTCGGAATATCAGAAAGCCTTGAAACAAGATCCCCATCTGGCTGACGCTTATCTAGCTCTCGGTCGGCTATTCTTCCAACAAGGCAATTACAAAACCAGTATTTGGCACTATCAACAAGCCTTAAATATCAACCCCCAATGGTGGGAAGCATATCAAAAGTTAGCTGAAGCGTATCGAGGCTGGGGCGATTTAGCGAGTGCGGCTGCAGCCTACAGAAACGCGATCGCGCTTGCCCCGAATCAACCAACGCTCTATCGCCAACTTGGCACCTTATTAGAACAGCAGCAAAAGACAGAAGAAGCCTGTCGCAACTATCGCCGCGCGATTGAACTTGCTCCGAATTATGCTGTCGCTTACGGCAATCTTGGTTGCGCTCTCGCCCAACTCGATCGCCTGGAAGAAGCCGTTGAGGCATTGCAAACCGCAATCAATCTCCGTCCTGATGTTGCAGGCTACTATAACAATTTCGGTCAGGTACTGGTCTGGCAACAAAAAACCAAGGACGCCATCCCGCTTTACCAGCAAGCAATCCAGCTCAAGCCTGATTATACGCTAGCTCACTATAACTTAGGGAAAGCCTTGCAATATGAAGGATTGCATGCCCAAGCCGCCTCCTGTTTCCAGAAAGTCACGCAGCTGCAACCCAAGAATCTAGCCGCCTATGGCGATTGGGGCCGCTCATTAATCGCGTTAGGGGAAATTGAAAAAGCCCTATCCTGTTGGCGAGACGCGATCGCGCCTCAAGCCCAGCAATTGCAAGCATACCAACAATGGGCAGAGACGCGCTTTGCTTGCCCGAAAGATGAATGGGAAGGCGCGAAATTGGCTTGCGCCCGTTTTCTTCAAACTTTGCAAGAATCACATTTTCAGCAAGCTCGGATTATCGTCGGGCTTTTCAAGTGAATCCGAAGCATGAACAAGTCCTGGAAAACTTAGGCGCAGCTCTCAAGCGTGCCGGAGACGAAATAGCAACGGCGCGATCCCACTTTATAATTTTTACTCGCGGGCGAACGGGAAGCAGTACCTTAGTCAAACTGTTAAATGCCCATCCTGAGATTAATTGCCAACCGGAACCCTTTCATCAAGATTATGGGGTTCCGTTTCAGGAACAGTATTTATCTGGAACGGAAAAAGAGCCGGGTTTGGAACTGGATTCAGAACGATCGCGCCATAGCCAGCATTGGGCTACTTCCTATCCACTCCCTGTTGTTGATAAAATTATTGCAGCAATTAATCAGCAACAGAAAAATGGGATTAAACATCTTCCTTATAGTATCTCCTTTACAAAGAGTTGGCAAACACCTATGCTCAACAAAAACAGTGGCAACAAGCGATCGATACAGCCAAAAAGGCCCTCTCCATGCAGGAAGATGCCCAAACATGGCACTTGTTGGGGAAAGCATGGCACGCTGTTAAAAATTCCCAAAATGCCGCCCATGCCTATCGCAAGGCGATCGCGCTTCAACCGTTGCCGGAGTCCTATGCCAACCTCGGCAGTTTGTATGCGGCTCAGAAACAATGGCAGAACGCGATCGCGCATTATCAAAAAGCGTTAAAACTTGATTCCCAGCAAGCAGGCATTTGGCGCAATTTAGCAAAAGCCTTCTCTCAAGCGGGAGACGCCGGCAAAGCCGCAGAAGCCTGGTATCGGGCCTATCGTTTGGAACCCAATCAGCACAGTGCGGAAGCGCACTTGCAGTTAGGCAATACCTTGGCGGAGCAGCAGAAGTGGGAAGAAGCCATTGCTTGTTATCAAAACGCTGTTGCAGGCAGCCCGAATTGGGCGCTGGCTCATTACCGGCTTGGGGAAACCCTCAAACAAGCGGGACGGCAAGAAGAGGCAACCGCCAGTTTGCGGCGCGCGATCGAGTGTCATGGCGAGGAATCAACCCTAAGTGAGGATTCTAGCGGCCAATCAAATTCCCAAGAACTGACAGTGAACCAGGAGAATCATTCCCCTGTTGAACAAGGAGCAGAGACAGATCGCAGCAAAAAGCTCCTTAAACAAGCCCTGGAAACTGACGATGGGGAAACTTATATTCAACTGGCCCAAGCCTATCTGGAAAAACAACAGTGTCAGCGCGCGATCGCGGCAGCTCGTCAAGCCTTAGCGATTCAACCTAATGCCAATGCCTATCGTTGGCTAGGGATTGCTCTACAACAAAACAATCAAATCAAAGAAGCGAAACAGTGCTATCAAGCCGCGATTTCCCTGCAACCGGATTGGGCAGAGCCAAACGTCGATTTGGGGAATTGGCATCTTGCCCAAAAGCAGCGGCGACAAGCTATCAATTGTTATCGGCAAGCATTGAAGCTTGACAGTAATCATAGCACAGCGTATCGCGGGTTAGCCCAAGCGTTCCAGGGATTGGGGAAACAGTCTAAGGCATTGGAATGCCGGTATCTAGCTTTGTCGCAAGCGAACGATGAAACAACCGCAGAAGATTGCATTGAATTGGCAAGAAGCTTCGCTAGACAGAAACAATGGGAAAAGGCAATTGCCTGTTATCGCAAAGCATTGCATTTAAATTCTCAAGAGACGGCAGTATGGCAAGAGTTAGCCGATATCTTAGCTCATCAAGGGCAACTGCAAGAAGCAAGCACCTATTGTCGCCAAGTATTGCAGGAAAATCCAAATTCCATCAAAAGTTGGCAAGCTTTGGGAAAAATGTTAACTCAGCTAGGAGAACGCGAAGAAGCGGAGGCCTGCTATGAGCAAGCTCAATGGCTGCTAACCGCTGATCGGGAAAAACAATCTTCGGCAACTGTCGAAAGCAACGAGACAACCGTGGCATCTGCCCTGAAGCTCCAACAGGAAGCAGAAGCATCTTTGGAACAGGGAGATTCAGAATTGGCGCTTAAAAAGTATCAGGAGGCATTTGCTTATTTAACGGGACAAAATATAGCAAGCAAACAAATTGACATTTTTCTGTTCTCTTCTGATAATGTCGAGCGCTTATCTTTAAGCAATTCAGGGAACCAGTCTTTAGCTTCTCTGAAGCAATTCACATTTTTCAGCACTACGTTTCCCACTTTCACCAAGGGATTGAGTTGGTTATTAGAAAAGATAGCCAAGCTGAAATGGCTGACCTCTGGACACTTTCCCGCAAATATTTATTGGGAGAAGCAAAAGCAACAACCCATAGAAAAAACGATTGAAGTGACACCGGAAAATGCTACGGAGCAAGATACTGAAGTTGCTGATGAGTCAGTGCAAGTGCTGGCGCGTCGCGCGAGAGCTTGCCTAGAGGCCCGAGATTGGGCTCGTTGTATCCTAAACTGCGAAGAAATGCTTAAACATGATCCTATCCGTAGCGAAGGATATAAATTGCTAGGACAAGCCCGCCACGGTCAAGGGGAACTATCCCAGGCGCTGGAAGCCTATCGCAAAGCGATTAGCCTAAACCCGCAAGAACTTGAAGCTCGGGTTTGGTGCGGACAAATTTTGGCCGGTCAGGAACAATGGCAGGACGCGATCGCGTATTATCGGCAAGCCCTGCAACAGGATCCCCAACGTTGGGAAGTGTATCATCTTTTAGGGGAAGCCTTGGAAGCCAGCGGCGATATTGATGGCGCGATCGCGGCTTACCAAAAGGCAATCGAACTTGACCGGAACCAACCCCCTTTTATTTATAAACAACTTGGGGATCTCCTTCAAAAACAGAAGCAGTATGAAGAAGCAATTACTGCCTACCAAAAAGCCATTGAACTTAAACCTGACAATCCTGCCTTCTATAATGTTTTAGGCGGTGCATGCCTTAATGCAGGGCGAGCCAATGAGGCAATCGCGGCTTACCAAAAATTTGCAGAGTTAAAAGGCGATAACCCTGGCGCATATAAAAAGCTTGGAGATGTGCTTAAAAAACAGGGTAGACTTCAAGAAGCAATCACTGCTTATCAAAAAGCGATAGAGCTCAATCCCCAAAATTATAGTTTATATCAAAGTCTTGGGGATACCTTGCTACAGGACAATCGTAATGAAGAAGCTCTTGAAGCTTACCGCAAAGCATTAGGATCTCGAAGACAAAAAAAGGTACTCTTGCTCGTTTAGTAAATTTCTTAACAAAACCTCTGTAATCAAAATAACTTTCAGATGCTCTGCTCCAGTTTCAACCTTGAAAAGAAGTTATTGAAGGTTATTGGAACGCGATCGCGCTTTAACAACTGAACTTCTCAACGCAACATGCGATGCGCCTCCGGCGCCTGAATCGAAGATTCAATCGCGCTGGAACCGAATTTCTTTAAGAACCTTGCAGATACCTGATTCCAGTTGCAGCGTTGGCAAGAAGCCGTGAAAGCTTACCGAGGCGCGATCGCGCCCTACTTGCTAAATCTTCAAGTCAACTCAACTTGAGAATCATCTCCCAATAAAAACCGCATCGCCTTCGGGCGCTTCGGCGCCATTTTCAACTCCACCCGTTCCCCAATTAAACTATCAACAATCCGCTGCTGAATCTGGAGAACTTTTGACTCCCGCAAAATCACACTATGTTCCAAATCCGCTTCCCTTAAAATAGCCTCATCGGCAATGCTGGTATAAGGGCCAATAAAACAATTTTCCAGCACACAATTGCTCCCGATAATTGCCGGTCCCCGAATCGTCGAATTAATAATGCGGGTTCCTTCCCCAATCGTCACGCGACCAATGAGTTCCGAATCTTCATCCACCTCTCCCGAAACTTTGATCTCTAATTTCGTATCCAGAATAATGCGGTTGGCTTCCAATAAATCATCTTTTTTCCCCGTATCCAACCACCAACCAGGCAGTTGGCGAGACCCCACCGGTTGCTTGTTATCAATCAGCCATTGAATGGCATCGGTGATTTCCAATTCGCCACGTGCCGAAGGTTCAATGTGCGCGATCGCGTCATGAATGCGAGGGGTAAAGAAATAAATCCCCACCAACGCCAAATTCGAGGGGGGATCTTGCGGTTTTTCCAGCAAGTCGGAAACCGTTCCTTGCTCATCCACTTTGGCCACCCCAAACGCACTGGGATTAGACACCGGACACAGCAGAATCAACGAATCCAGACGCTGGGTTTGAAACGCTTGCAAAAAGCCCGTTAATTCCCCTTCTACCAGATTATCCCCCAAATACATCACAAACGGAGAATTCCCCAGAAACGGCTGGGCAATTTTCACCGCATGGGCTAATCCTAACGGTTCTTCCTGGGCAATATAAGTGATGTTGGCCCCAAACTGACTGCCATCCTCGGTTTTTTCCTGAATTTCCTCTCCCGTTTCCGGGCTGATAATAATGCCGATGTCGGTAATGCCGGCTTGGACAATGGCTTCAATGCCGTACCATAAAATGGGCTTATTGGCCACCGGCACTAGCTGTTTGGCGCCAGTATAGGTTAACGGGCGCAGCCGAGTTCCTTTTCCCCCAGACAGAATTAAGGCTTTCATGCGTTTTCCTTGGCGAATTGCGTCAACATCTTCCGTAAACTGACTCGCCATTGCGGGGGACGAGTTCCCAACGCTTTAGCAATTTTTTCTCCCGATAATACCGAATAAAGCGGTCGCGGGGCAGGGGTGGGATAGTCGGCAGTGGGAATGGGAGAGACCCGCTCAATTTTGAGGGGAAATCCAAGACCCTGGGCTTCCTCAAAAACGGCCAGGGAAAAATCGTACCAGCTGGCAACCCCGCTATTGGTAAAGTGATAAATTTTTTGTAGCGGAGAGCGGGGTAAATTCGCAATCAAACCCGCAATAGCTTGGGCAATATCATGTGTCCAACTGGGCGTTCCCACTTGATCGGAAACCACGTTTAATTCCTCTCGTTCCTTTCCCAGCCGCAGCATGGTTTTGACAAAGTTCTTTTTCCCATACGTTCCATACACCCAAGCCGTGCGAACAATTATATAATTATGGCAATGGTTTTGAATGCCCGCTTCTCCGGCTAATTTGGATTTGCCGTAAACCCCCATGGGGTTCGGTGAATCTTGTTCGGTATAGGGTTGATTGTTTTGACCGTCAAACACATAATCGGTGGAAATGTGGAACAGTCTGGCCCCGATTTGTTCGGCGCATTGGGCTAAAATCGCAGGAGCGTCCCCGTTAACCGCATGAGCCAATTCCGGTTCACTTTCTGCCTGATCCACTGCCGTATAAGCCCCGGCATTAATGATTAAATCCGGTTGGTGGGTGTGAAGGGCTTTCCGAATTTGCTCGGGATTGCTTAAATCCAGTTCTTCTTTTCCCAGGGCAATGAGTTCTCCCAACGGTGTTAACAGGGGCTGCAAGTCTTGACCCAGTTGTCCGTTTTTGCCGGTGAGCAGGAGTTTAGTCATATAAATCCGCGTCCTTCAAATATTGTCCTTGTTGGTCTTTCCCGGATAAAGTCGGTTCCCCCAACAGCTGCCAATCGATAGCCAAGTCGGGATCGTTCCACAGAATGCATCTCTCCTGTTGCGGGGCATAATAATCGGTGGTTTTATACAACACTTCTGCTACTTCTGAGCGAACATAAAAGCCATGGGCAAAGCCTTCAGGAACCCAAAGCTGCCGTTTATTGCCAGCGCTTAAGACACAGCTTACCCATTGACCAAAGGTAGGAGAACTGCGCCGAATATCCACGGCAACATCCAAAATCTCACCGATAACCGCCCGGACGAGTTTCCCTTGGGCATGCCGGATTTGATAATGCAAACCGCGTAAGACATGTTGTTGCGAACGGGAGTGGTTATCTTGAACAAAGTTGGTTTCCACACCAGTTTGTTCCTGAAATTGTTTGCGATTGAAACTTTCAAAAAAGAATCCCCGGTCGTCCCCAAACACCTTGGGCTTAACAATTAATACCTCTGGGAGTTCCGTTTGGGTAATCTCCATTTAGCACCAGAATTCGCTTGGAACATTAGCTAGGATACAGGAAAACCGTGTTTTGTCAATCCCTAGTTCAAGAATTGCTGAGGCGCGATCGCGCGAGAAACCAACTTTTGTTGGTCTTATAACAATTTGGGAAATGCCTTCTTCCAGTTGCAGTCTTGGCAACAAGCAGTGGAAGCTTACCGAAATTTACCTAACCTAGATTTAATTGACATTTCCCAAAGACTTGCGACACTGAGAAAACTAAAATTGTTCTCATTTTCAATCAAATCTTTAAAGTGATCGCTTAATCGAGAATCATCATTAACAAACCAAAGAAATATATGTGTGTCTAATAATAAATTCATTCCATATATTCTTGAAAATCCTCAAGGGGTTCATCAAAATCATCACTCATCCATACTTTATCTTTAGCACTTCCTCGTTTTAGCCGTCGTTTAATTTTACCTTCGGTGCACCGATTCGAAGATTCAATCGGAGAAATTTTTGCCACTGGTTGGTTATCTTGAGTAATCACAATTTCTTCTCCTTGAATAGCCAAATTAAGAAGTTCTGCAAGATTGGATTTAGCTTTGCTTATATCTAATTTAGTCATAATATGCAATCTTATTCAAGTTTTTCGTTTTGATATATTTTATAAGTGTGGCAGTAATTTTGTATTTTATTGTATTAGCAATTCTTACTCTAATGAGGTACGCTAGACACCGAACCAATTAAGTCATTAAATTTTGTCATGAACCTTACTCAGTCAATGTTGTTACTGTACCTCGTGATTCCAATAACTGCTATATTATTCTTTAGCATACTCTATCTTTAAAGATATTAATTCAAATGTATTTATTGATAATTCCAAAAAATCTGATAACAATTCCGCAAAAAAATAACTGGTCAAATTACTTATATTTTCTAGAAGATCTCAATTAAAATTATAAATCAACTAATCTGTAAAAACAAGACTCATTGCAGAGTTTGACTATTCTAACTTTTAACTGGGTAATAATTTAGATAATAGTTTGATTAGCCTCAACACGCGATCGCGCTAAATCCCAATTTTTTTCCGTCTCATCAAATCCGGTAGATGCCCTATTTCAGTTGCAACGTTGGCAACAAGCGGTGGAAGCTTACGAGGCGCGATCGTATTCTGTTCACCGAATCAAATTTTATAGTTTCCAACGATTAATAGTGATAACGTCCTTGCAGGAAATGAATTTTTTGGTTGTGCACGCGATAAACGATGCGGTGTTCTTGATCAATTCGCCGTGACCAAACCCCTGAGTAATTCATGTATTTTAACGGCTCTGGATGCCCTTTGCCGGTAAAGGGATCGCCATCTAGAATGTCTTCAATTAAGTCAAACACTTTATCATAGATTTTTTGATTATTCGCCGCCCACCAGCGAAGATCCTCCTTGAATTGTTCATGAAAGACAGGAGCAAGGGAATAAGAGGATGGTTGATTTGACTCGGAAGAAGGCGGTTGTTTCTTATTTTTCCTTTTTTTCCCTTTTGGCAAGATCCATCTCCGCTTGAAGTTCCTCTAGCGTTTGGGTAGGAATATTGTCTTGTTCTGATTCTTCTAATGCCTCAAAGAGTCTTGAAGCATTTTTGCGCGATCGCAATAGATGCAGCGTTGTCATCAAACTGGAATAATCATCCGCTGACATGAGTACCGCTTGTTGTTTTCCCCGTCGAGAAACACCATAAACTTTCCCATCCTCCACCACTTCATCAAGAATTTTGGCAAAGTTTTCTCGAGTCTGAGTATAGTTAATCGTTTCCAACATAATTCAATTACTTATTCTTGTACAGTTTTCTGTGCAGTTTTAGTTTATCACAAGGTAAACTTCTCAACCCAACACGCGATGCACCTCCGGCGCCTGAATCGAAGATTCAATCGCGCTGGAACCCAATTTATTTCTTTTGGTCTCATAACAACCTTGCAGATGCCTGATTTCAGTTGCAACGTTGGCAACAAGCGGTGGAAGCTTACGAGGCGCGATCAAAGTTAATGATGAAAAATCTTCCCGATTGGCAATCTGAAATCAGGCAACAAAGCTGATGTTAGAACATCTGATGTTGTTAAGGTTAACGCCAAGGTTAATTGTCCGTTTTTTTCCCGATAAACTTCTATCTGTTCAGTAAAACGATCGACGATCCAATATTCTTTGACGCCCCCTTGGGAATAGAGTTTTAATTTTGCTTGCTTATCACGATAAATATGTCTTTCCCCTGCCGAAAGCACTTCAACAACTAATTCTGGAAACTCCGTAAAATGTCCAGCTTCATCTTCAATAGCTGTTAATCGCTCATTGCTCACCCACACTAAATCAGGAATAACACTATCCTGTGAGGAAGGAATAATTCCAGGATTCGGAATGACAAAACCAAAATGGTTCTCTGACCAGTCTTCCAATTTTCTTCCAATTTTATTAATCAGGTTTTGGTGTTTCCAGTGAGGGGCGCGAGTCACAAATAATTCTCCGTTAATAATTTCACGGCGAATTCCCTCGTTTTCAGGAAGTGCATTTAAGTCATGGATTGTCCATCGAATGGAAATAGTAGATTGATTCATCGGCAATTGCTGAAAAACCAGCAGGTATGTTGGCTCTAGTTTATCAGACGTGAGCGAAAAGACCTCGTCCTCACGCTTTGCTTCGGTCAGCACAAGCAAGGCAAAGGTGGATTCCTTTTCCAATTGTAACCTTGGCAAGAAGCAGTACTGCGATCGCGCTGGAACCCAATTTATCTCCTAAACATTGACTTGAGCTAATCAAAATCATCTCCTCGCAACAGCCAAAACCCCGTATCTGTCATTCCTGAATCATCGGGCTGAATGAGGAGAAAATGCAGCCCATTGCTGTTTTGTTTCCGTTGTTCATATTTTTCCGCGGCTTGGGCAACGTCGGGATCTTCAAAGGTAATAATCACCCAACGATCGCGCAATCCAGCTTCTAACAGCAATCCCCCCGACTCTCCTACCGCTGTGGGAACATAGTTAACGGCCATGGGCTGGGTTTCGGCAAACCATTGCGCTAGCTGCCAAGACTGTCGCCCGCCATAAATAATCATTCCAGGAATGAGGGTAGTTGTCCCCAAGTTCAACTGAAACGGAAACAGCTCCTCTGGCATCTCACAAAAGGGAATAGGGCGTTCCGGCATGCGATATTCAATTTCTTCGGCAGGCAGACTGGCAAATTGCCACTGTTCCCCCCAAATGTTTTCCGGCAACGGCTGCGGGGGCGGCGATTCCACTTTAATTCTCTCTTCCCCGTCGCGATCGCGCAAAACTTGTTTTAATAACGGGGTACGTCGAGTAGCTTCCACAGGAATGTCCAACTTTTGCCCTGCCAACTGCAATAACTGTAATGACTCGGGGCGAAACACCCGCATCTTGTCTGGCAGCTGTCCTTGGGCAATTTCCTGTAAAGCAGCCGCTAACCAATCCACCGTTGCTTCGGCTTGGGAACAAGACTCAGTGACAACAGCTTGATCCGCTTCTTTGCAGACCACTAATTCCCAGACCGACCCTTCATTGCTCGATTGGGGACGACGATAAAAATCAACTTGCCAGGAGGATTTGCTTGGGGTCATATTTTCTAAAATAACTTAGGAACTGGGATCAATTCCCCTTGTCATCGTAAAAATTCGTTACAGTGGAAATAAATATCACTTCTCTCGTAAATTGTAAGACGCAATGGCATCCTCAACCGCTATGGCTGTAAGAGAACTTCCCCTTTTTCCCTTGCCCGACGTTGTTTTATTTCCGGGCCGTCCCCTTCCCCTCCACATTTTTGAGTTTCGGTATCGCATGATGATGAATACGATTCTGGAAACGGATCGCCGATTTGGCGTGTTAATGTTCGATCCGGTCAAAGGAGACATTGCCCCAGTGGGCTGTTGTGCTGAGATTTCTCAATTTCAGCGTCTCCCGGATGATCGCATGAAAATGCTGACCCTCGGGCAACAACGGTTTCGCGTTTTAGATTGGGTACGAGAAAAACCCTATCGCGTGGGGTTAGTAGAATGGATGGATGATGACCCCCCCGAAACTGACTTGCGTCCCCTTGCTAGCGATGTGGAATCGTTATTAAGGGATGTGGTAAAATTGTCTGCGAAATTAACGGACCAAACCATTGAACTCCCCGATGACATTCCAGATTTGCCTAGGGAGTTATCCTTTTGGGTAGCGAGCAATTTGTACGGGGTAGCCTCGGAACAACAAACGCTTTTGGAAATGCAAGACACCAAAGCCCGTCTCGATCGAGAAGCAGAAATTCTCGGTTCCACCCGCAACCATCTGGCTGCCCGTACTGCCTTAAAAGATGCCCTGAATTAGTGAAAAAGGAATAAGAACTAGTATGAAAACGCGATCGCGGCAATTTTGGCTCGGGATAGTTGCCCTTGCTTTGTTGACGACGACTACGGTTTTAGTGATCCAAACTCGGGAGGAAGCCACGGTTAAACCGCCACCATCCCCCCCAAAAACACGAAATATTGACAGTAACCTGTCTTCGGAGATCTTCCGTTTGGTATCGTTGCCGCCATCGGAACAAACGCCCAAGTTACCAAAAATAGCTGATCAGGGGCATCAGTTAGATCAAAATCGGGCGCGTTACTTACTTGCTACAGCCGCCTTAGATCAAAATGAACCGGAAACTGCCCTGCAGCGATTGCAGGGGCTAGAAAAACAGTATCCCCTACTCTCCGGCCCAATTTGGCTCAAACGGGCCCAAGCTTATGAATTAAAGGGAGATACTGCTCAAGCTCAACAAATTTGGCGCCAATTAACCCAAAAACATCTTAACCCAGCTATTGCGGCAGAAGCTACCTATCAGTTAGGACGCTACAACCCTCAACAGTGGGACAAACTCCTGAATCAGTTTCCCGAACATCCCCGCGCCCATGAAATTAGCCGACAACGCATTGAGCAAAATTCCAACCCGCTGCAACCGCTAAAGATTTTGGCTCACTATACCCCAGAAGCAGAAAATATGGATGGAGTGCGCGATCGGCTAATGAATGAGCATTCTAACAAACTGGATGCGAAAGACTGGGAAGCAATTGCAGCAGGCTACTGGGAAAATTGGGAATATGAGAAAGCCGCCAAAGCCTATGCCAATATTTCAAAAACGCCTAAAAATATCTATCGTTATGCTAGAGGCTTAGAACTGAGTAACAGTCGTGATACTGCAAAAACGATTTATGTAGAATTGCTTAACACCTTTCCCGATGCCGAAGAAACAGGGTTGGCATTACGTCGCCTTGCTGAGATGGTATCCCCCGAAGATGCCATTTTTTTTCTAGATCAAGCAATTAACCAGTTTCCTGCACAAGCCCCTGCTGCACTATTGCAAAAAGCTGAACTGTTTGAAAACCAAGGAAAGTCTCAGCTAGCAAAACAAGCGAGAAATACCCTTTTAGAAAACTATTCCCAATCGGAACAAGCCATTAAATATCGTTGGCAAATGGCGGAACAAGAGGCGCAAAAGGGAAAATTAACCGAAGCCATTGATTGGGCGCAAGCCATTACTACTAAAAATCAGAACCATTCCATTGCTGCGAAAGCTGGGTTTTGGGCTGGAAAATGGTTACAACAGCTAGGAGAAACAGAAGCAGCAAAGAGTAGCTTTGAAAAAACCTTGTCCAACCATCCAGAATCTTATTATGCGTGGCGTTCCGCTGTTTATCTCGGTTTACCTGTAGGAGATTTCAGCACTGTTCGCAAACGACAACCTGAAGTTGTCAAGCCAGGTTTGCGTCCCCGCTTGCCTGCCGGATCAGATTTATTACAAGAATTGTACCGATTGCAACAAGATGAAATCGCATGGGAATTATGGAATTTAGAAATTGCCCATCACTCTTCTTTATCGGTAGAAGAACAGTTTACCGATGGGGTTTTACATTTAACGCAAGGTCATTATTTAGAGGGAATTAATCAAATTTCATCATTACAATATCGAGAGAAGCCGGAAGAAATTTCCCGTTGGCAAAGTCTCCGACAGAAACCCATGTATTGGCATCATTTATTTCCTTTTCCCTATAACAATACAATTTTAAGTTACTCTCAAAAACGAGAATTAAATCCCTTGCTTACCATTAGTTTGATTCGCCAAGAGTCTCGGTTTGAAAAAGATATTGGTTCGGTAGCTGGGGCACAAGGATTAATGCAAATTATGCCTAGTACTGCCGAATGGATTGCCAATCAAATTGACTTGCAAGACTATTCTTTATCTAATCCAGAGGATAATATCGATTTAGGAACTTGGTATTTAGATTATACTCATCAGCGCTACAATAATAATTCTATGTTGGCTATTGCCAGTTATAATGCCGGACCGGGAAATGTTAGCAAATGGATTGATCGTTATGGGATAGAAGATCCGGATGAATTTGTCGCTAAAATTCCCTTTCCCGAAACGAAAGGATATGTGGAATCTGTTTTTGGCAACTATTGGAATTATCTACGCTTATATAATCCCGAAATACAAGCGTTAATGGAAAAATAATTCATTTATCGTTAAAGGTTCAGTAGAAGCTTATGGATAGGTTAGAAAAAATGTCCGTGAGCAATGGTTTTAACTTGTCCACCCACTTCAATTTTATTTTGATTTGCTTTTAACAATAGTAAGGAAGGACGATTAATTTCATACCCTTGTTCTACTCTTATTTGTACACTTTCTCCATTACTAGAGAAAACTTTATTTTCCACAAGATATCCTGCTAAACAGCCATTAGCACTTCCCGTCGCCGGATCTTCCGGAATTCCTAAATAATCAGCAAAAACACGAACACATAAATCATTTTCACTCGCATAGGTTTCTGGGGAAAAAACAAGGATACTCTTTGCTTCTAGGGAATTGATTAATTGATAATATGCGTCTAAATTGACTTTGATCGTTTTGAGTGTTTCTAAACTCGCAACGGGCACAATTAAAAAATAAACGCCTGTGGAAACTTCTTGAATAGGGAAGTTGGGATGAATAGCTTCCGGAGAAATGCTGAAAACAGAAGCAATGGTTTCTGCAGAAATCGTTTGGCCAAACTGCGGTTGGTTTTGTTGCATCCAAAGCACTTCTTCTCCCTGTGAGGTGTTTTCCCATTGAACTGGAATTTTTCCTGCTTTCAAGTTCAGTGTTACTTGAGATAAGTTGACTTTTTCCTGTTGAGAGATTACATACTCTCGAATAATATAAGCGGTTCCTAATGTGGGGTGACCGGCAAATGGCAACTCTTGTTTCGGTGTAAAAATTCGTACGTTATAAAAGTTTCCGCTGTCAGGAGAAGTATCAATAAATGTCGTTTCAGAAAAATTAATTTCTTTAGCAATTTCTTGCATTTGATGATCATTCATTTGCTGAGCATTGATAAAGACAGCAAGTTGATTTCCTGTGTATTGATCAACGGCAAAAACATCAACAATATAGAAGGAATAATTCATCTTTTTTATCTTTAATTTAGATAACGTCAATTTAGTAGGTAAGCAAGTAATAATTAACAGCAACTGCTTGATTACGATTTTTAAATCATCCGTTTGAAGGAGACAAATCCCTATAAATCGGGGGAAGTTGCTATGGCAATCGTTGCTTTACTTTTAAATAATAGAGAAGAAAGACCTAGGGGAGGTTGATATGAAACGCTTAATTCCTATTATTTTAAGCGTGACTGCGTGTGCGATTCGTTTCCTGTGAAATTGCAGGATTTTTCATGAAATCCGAGGCATAAGCAGGAGCTTGGTTAGAACCCCTCCTAGGGAGTACAGAACCTCGATAACTTGATATCCATGTTGGTGAGAGCCTTCTAAAGGTTCAAGTCCATCTGTTTCAGGGTGTGAGACGAACAGCTATGCCCTCAG
>PXPI01000018.1 GCA_003021905.1 Cyanobacteria bacterium SW_9_44_58
TATAACATTTCCCAGTCAGGTGAGGTACAGAAAAATAGGTACAAAAACGCCCTAAAGCTTAAACGGTGTACTCCATGAGTTCAATAATTGCTATAAAACCCAAAATGAAGAAAAGGAATTAGCAACTAAGCAAAAACAACTTAGAGAATATCGCAGTTAAACTAAAAAATTACCAATTTTGCAGGATTACTTCTTGGTTTTACTGTTGCCCTAAGTGGGGTTAGAATTTTACAACATTTGTCCAAAATCTGAATTTAATAAAATGGCAATCAATTCTTTTTCATACAATTGATATTTTATTGGCAGCTGGATTGCTATCTGGTGGAAGTAGCGGCATACATCGCATTACAAGAATTTATAATGAGTTTACTAGTTTAGCCAGAGAAAAGGTAAAAACTGATCGCGAATAAGTTGTTTTATGTTATTATTGGGATTGATTTTAAGCCAGAGTAATAAACAAAACACCAATCACCATTATCGTAGCGCCAGCAGTCCGTTCTTTTAACCCTTTTTCCTTAAAAATTAAATGTCCCCAAAGCACACTAAGCAAGGCACTCATTCGTTTAATTGAGATGACATGAGCCACTAACGTTAGACTAATGGCCTGCATTTGACATAAGACAACCAACCCTTGTAAAAACCCAATTGGCATGAGAGTGGGTAAATTTTGAACCACTTGTTGTAAACTATTGCGAGATTTATAAAGCATAATCGGGAACATTCCCGCAGCGATATAACTATAATTGGCAATAGCCCAAAATGTCGGGGATGAATTTTTAACGCCCACTTTATCAATTGTTGAACTTAAGCTCCAAATAAAAGCCACGAGCAACATTAATTGCGGCCCTTTTTCTGTTAATAATGCCTGAAACGGAGCAAGAAGTCCTTGTTGCCTGTGTTTCAAATTGAGAATATAAGATCCAATAACAATACAAACAATTCCCACTGCGTCCATTACTGTTGGATTTTCTCCGACAATTAGGGGAGAAGTAACTAATAGAAATAAAGGGGTAAATGTGACTAGCGGAACCGCTAAAGATAGATCTGCTAATTTGAGGGCACGAATATAAAGCAGCATCGAAACAACATTAAACGTACCGCCAGCCAGTAAGGCCCAAATAAAGTTATTTCCCAACTCAGGAATTTCAATAATTCCTAATAAAGGCAGCATCAAGGGCAAGGTAAAGAAAATCATTGACCAAGCCACAACATACTCATCTAACGTTTTTAATCCTCGTTTACTGGCAACATCTTTGCTTGACTCAAAAAAGGCTGTTAACGTTGCAAAAATAATCCAACTCATTCTTAAAAGCTTTAAATATAGCGCCAAAATAACATAGAATTAAGAATAATTAATTGATAATTAGGCATCGTTCAAAATAAAGTAGTTTAAGGAAAAATATTTAAATCTGAGGAAATAATGAAAAGAAGACAATTTATTAGAAACAGTGCGATTGCTGCTGGCAGTACCACCGCCCTTGCTGCCTGTTCTCAAGCCACGAATTCTTCTTCTGAAAATACCACAAGCAGTCTTCCCAATGTTCGTTGGCGCATGGCCACGAGTTGGCCAAATTCTCTTGATACCATTTATGGCGGCGCGGAAACAATTGCCAAGCGTGTGGAGGCAATGACAGGGGGCAAGTTTACCATTGAGACTTATCAGGCAGGAGAAATTGTTCCCGCCTTGCAAGTCTTAGATGCCGTACAATCAGGAACAGTCGAATGCGGTCATACCGCCAGTTACTATTACATTGGTAAAAATCCCGCCCTTGCCTTTGGCACGACAGTTCCCTTTGGTTTAACAGCGCAGCAACAAAATGCCTGGCTTTACTATGGCGGCGGTTTAGAAGCCATGCAAAAAATTTATGCCGATTTTAATGTTATCAATTTCCCCGCTGGCAATAGCGGGGCGCAAATGGGAGGCTGGTTCAACCAAGAAATTAACGCGCTCAGCGATCTCAATGGCTTAAAAATGCGCATTCCTGGCTTGGGAGGGAAAGTTATGTCCCGCTTAGGGGTGAATGTCCAGAATATTGGCGGCGGTGAAATTTATTTGGCCCTAGAACGGGGAGCGATTGATGCCGCAGAATGGATAGGTCCTTATGATGATCAAAAATTAGGATTGCATGAGGCGGCCGATTTTTACTATTATCCCGGCTGGTGGGAACCGGGCCCTACCTTTGATCTGCAAGTTAGCCGTTCAGCTTGGGACAAATTGCCGAAAGCGTATCAAGAAACCTTGAAAGCTGCCGCCATGGAAGCCAATTTAAATATGCCTGCCCAATATAATGCACTTAATGGAAAGGCTTTAAAGGAACTCCAACAGAAAGGAACGAAATTAAGGGCCTATTCTACAGAGATTATGCAGGCAGCCCAGAAAGCCGCCTTTGAAATCTACGAGGAAAATGCCAGTGAAGATGCCACCTTTAAAGAAATTTATGAGCAATGGAAAGACTTTCGGGACCAAGTTTCCGATTGGAACCAAATCAATGAGTTAAGTTTCTCCCGCTTTATCAGCCAAAATTCGGTTTAAAAAACTTAGACTTCAGCCAATAATTTCTCCCAACTGCGATTCGGGGCTTCCGGTTGGGAGGTAATTTCTAAAATTTTATTTTTCGCTTGCGGTTGCTGGAGAGATGCTACACAAACTTGGGCCACTTTCGTGCGCGGAATACTGCCGTCAAATTGGGTATCTGCTTGGGACATCACGATAGCATCCGGGGTATCTTCGTTTCTTAATCCTCCGGGACGGACAATCGTGTAGTTTAAGCCGCTCTTTTGCAGTTCCGTTTCTGCTTGTTTTTTCCAAAACAGCACCAGCCAAAATAAGTTTAGCGGATGGAAAAACCGAGACACGCACAAAGAAGACACCATGACAAACTGATCGATATTGGTTTCTTTAGCCATATCAATCAAGTTTTTCGTTCCCTGATAATCAACTTGATAAGGACCAGTGGGATTCAAACTCGGTCGCGCCCCAATGGCAGATAGCAATACGGTAGCGTCTCCCATTGCCTCTCGCAAACTATCCGGCTTTAAAACATCCCCCAATACTAACTGCGCTTCTGGGGGAAGCAAACTTTGTCCCTGTTCTAAATTTCTCACCAATGCCCGCACCGGAATGCCGGCGTTAACCAATTCCTTAACAATGCGTTGTCCGGTTTCTCCGGTTGCACCAGCCACAAATGCCTTCATCTTCAACCACTCCTAATTAAAAACGATCTTTCATACTTCGCAAATGGCCAAAGGTTTTGACCGGATCCTGACTTTGGGCAACGGTTTGTAAATTTTCATCTTCCCAACGCAAGAAGGGATTGCTTCGTTTTTCCTCTTCCAGCAGTGAGGGAACTGTAGCTTTTCCTTCCTTACGGGCTTGTTGCACTTGCTGATACCGTTGTTGTACCACTGGATTATTCGGTTCTACGCTAATGGCAAACTGATAATTTTTCAGGGTGTATTCGTGAGCGCACCAGAGACGGGTTTTATCGGGAAGGTTTTTCAGTTTTCCCAACGACTCCACCATTTGATGGGGCGTGCCTTCGAATAAACGTCCACAACCCCCGACAAACATTGTATCTCCGGCAAACAGTTCACCGGCATCTTCTCCGTTGACTGGGGGAAAATAATAGGCAATGTGGCCGCTGGTGTGTCCAGGAACAAAAAAGACTTCTCCAGAACGTCCGGCAAAGGTTACCGTATCTCCTTCTTTTAAGAATACTTCCTGATGGGGAATACGCCCTTTATCTTCAGCACTCCCGTAAACCGTTGCTTGCGGATATTGTTTTTTCAGTTCTCGGTTGCCGCCAACATGATCAAAATGGTGATGGGTATTAAAGATGGCAACCAACTCCGCATTCAACTCGTTCAACAATTTCAAAACTGGCTTCGCTTCTGCCGGATCAACGGTGGCAGCAACTTTTTGTTGGGGATCATAGAGGACGAAAATATAGTTGTCTGAGAGAGCAGGTAAACGCTTAACTTCCATGGTTTCCTCCTTACTGAGGCGAGGTTGGTTCTTGCACGGCTACTGAATTCTGTTGCTGGGGTGTTGAATCCACTTCACTGGGCAATTCTAAACAATACCCTGCCCCATAAACCGTTTTAATGTAGATCGGATGACGGGGTTCCGGTTCCAGTTTCGTGCGGAGATGGCGAATATGCACCCGAATGGTTTCAATATCGTCATTGGGATCATATCCCCATACTTCCTTTAAAATGTCGCTTGGGGAAACAGTTTGTCCATGGCGTTGCAGTAAACAGTGGAGAAGTTCAAATTCGAGATGTGTTAATTTTACTGTGTTACTAAACCAAATCGCCTCGAACCGTTCCGGAACCAGTGTCAATGGGCCATAATTAAGAATTTCACTGTGTTTCGCCGCTTTGGGAATGCGGTTAGTGCGGCGCAGAAGGGCGCGAATCCGCGCTAGCATTTCTTCCACTTCAAACGGTTTGGTGAGATAGTCATCAGCACCGGCATTGAACCCTTCAACTTTATCTTGGGTTTGACCTAATGCCGTCAACATTAATATGGGAATGTCTGCGGTGCGATCATCGCGTCGTAAGCGTTGGCACACCGTTAAGCCATCCACGCGAGGCAGCATCAAATCCAACATAATCAGGTCGGGTTGGAGTTGAACAGCAAGGGCTTGACCCTTCATGCCGTCGTTTGCGGGTTCGACTGTATAACCTGCCATTTCTAGGTTAATGGTCACTAGTTCGGAGATTGCGGGATCATCATCAATAACAAGGATTCTGGGCATCATTACGATAGCGTCAGCTATACTTAAGTTTGGGGTTTGACAAGATAGTTTAATAGAAAATTAACATTTCTCTAGCAACGGTACGGGAAGGGCTTTGATTTTTTCCGTTGATCAAGATTTGTTGAAGAATTATAGAGAAACTTTTGGGTTCCTTTTAGGAAGTTTTAATATAGCAGTTCTTAAACTCACGAGCTACAGTAGCAACATTGACTGATTAAGGCTTATGACAAAATTTAATTACTTAATTGGTTCAGTTCAGAGCGTATCTCATTAGAGTGAGAATTGCTATAGGAAGTTTTAAGAATTATAACGAATAATCGGTCTTGATTACCAGTGATGACACCATCTTTCCCTCCCTATCTACCGCCTTGGTATCTACGCAATGGCATTGTGCAGACAGTGGCTGCCAACTATTGGTATGGCACCGCCTGGAAGCAATGGAATCATCGGGTGTGGCGGTTAAGGGACTACTCTCCGATTCCTTGGCAAGAAAAGGTGTTCTCAGGGGCAAATAATGTTCCACTGTGGGGGAAATGGGCTTGTTTGCCTCAAGCTCATGGGACAATGATTATTAATTATGGAATTACCGGCAATACAGAAGACTCCTGGTATGCCTATTTAACGGCCTATAAAGCTTACTCCCAGGGTTGGGCGGTTTTGTTATATGATTGGCGCGGCCATGGCAAAAGTGTCGCCTTATCTCCGGTTCCTATGTCTGACGGTTGGTATGAAGGCAGGGATCAAGTGTGTCTGGCTGAACAATTAGTGGCGTTAGGCTGTCCCAAAAAAGTGGTGTTGGTAGGATTTTCTTTAGGAGGACAGTTGGCGTTATGGGGATTGAAAGAAGCTCAACAAACGCCTTTAATTCAAGCCGCAGCCACTCTGGCGCCGAATTTAAAATCCAATCGGACTTTAGCATTTTTAGAACGCGATCCTTTTGGACAAATTTTGAGTTCTCCATGTTTTTCAAAACATGGATTCCAAATGTGGTTACGAAACAAGATTAAATCTCGTTTCTCCACATTTACGATATGATTTCTTCAGCGA
>PXPI01000019.1 GCA_003021905.1 Cyanobacteria bacterium SW_9_44_58
TGATTAAGTATCACCTTTCTAGTTCGCGATGTGCCGAAGGCACTTAAGCTACGCTTAATCGCGCTTTTCCTTTATATTTTCTTTAGGAACAGGCTCTAATCGATCCATGTTTGTTATTGCAAATTAAGTAATACGAATTCTGAGATAGGATTCAGTTTAATTAGCGAATCGTTCACTGATCTAACTTCAGAACTGCCATAAATGCCTCTTGGGGAACATCAACCGTTCCAATGGCTTTCATGCGTTTTTTTCCTTTTGCTTGCTTTTGTAAGAGTTTCTTCTTCCGAGAAATATCGCCGCCGTAGCATTTCGCTAACACATCTTTTCGTAAAGGCGGGATATGGGCACTGGCAATAATCCGATTGCCAATGCTAGCTTGAATGGGAATTTTAAACTGCTGGCGGGGAATTAATTCTTTCAGTTTTTCCACTAATGACTTCCCGACAGAAAATGCTTTATCGCGGTGGACAATCATTGCCAAGGAATCCACTGACTCCTGATTGACCATAATATCCAGTTTCACTAAGTCATTGGGGCGATAGCCGATGAAATTGTATTCCATGCTGGCATAACCGCGCGATCGCGACTTCATCTGATCAAAGAAATCAGTCACGACTTCTGCTAACGGCAATTCATAAATCAGTGTGGTGCGCGTGGGAGTAAAATACTTCATATCCTTAAAGTCTCCCCGTCGCGCTTGGCATAATTCCATCAATCCCCCAACATACTCTTCAGGCGTAATTACCTCTAGATGAATATAGGGTTCTTCCACCACTTCCAGTTTTTGCGGCGGCGGAAGCTGGCTAGGATTGTCGATTTCAATGATTTCTCCATCATTGAGCATCACCCGGTAGATAACTGAAGGGGCAGTTACGACTAAATCTAAATCATACTCTCTTTCCAGGCGTTCTTGGACAATTTCCATGTGCAGCAAGCCTAAAAAGCCGCAACGGAACCCAAAGCCCATGGCGCTAGACGTTTCCGGTTCGTAAGACAGGGCAGAGTCGTTGAGTTTGAGTTTATCTAAGCCATCCCGTAAATCGGAGTAGTCATCTGTACTGCTGGGAAATAACCCGCAAAAGACCATGGGTTTGGCTTCTTTATATCCAGGAAGCGGAGAATTGGCTGGTTGATTGGCAAGGGTAATGGTATCCCCAACCCGGGCATCTTCAATCGCTTTAATGGAAGCAACCAGATAGCCCACTTCTCCTGCGTGGAGTTCTTCTGCAGCGACTTTCGTGGGGGAAAGAATACCGATTTCGTCAACTTCGTATTCTTTTTTCGACGCCATGAGGCGAATGCGATCGCCGACCTTTACTTTACCATCAACCACTCGAAAATAGACAATTACCCCTCGATACAAGTCATAATAGCTGTCAAAAATCAACCCCCGCAGCGGTTCTTCTGTGGTATCGGCAGGAGAGGGAACCAGATTGACAATCGCTTCCAAAATTTCATCAATCCCCTTGCCCATTTTCGCCGATGCCATAATGGCATTGCTGCAATCTAAACCAATCGCTTCTTCAATTTCTTCTAAGACTTTTTCCGGTTCTGCCCCTGGTAAATCCACTTTATTCAAAACCGGGATAATTTCTAAATCTTGTTCCAGGGCAAGATAAATATTGGCTAAGGTTTGCGCTTCTACCCCTTGTGAGGCGTCCACTACTAATAACGCCCCTTCACAAGCGACTAACGAACGAGAGACTTCATAAGAAAAATCCACGTGCCCAGGCGTGTCAATTAAATTTAAAACATAAGTTTCCCCATCCTTAGCGGTGTAGTTCATGCGAGCCGCCTGCAGCTTGATGGTAATGCCTCGTTCCCGTTCCAGTTCCATGTTATCCAGGAACTGTTGTTTCATTTCCCGTTCTTTTACTGTATCTGTCCAACGCAAAAATTGATCGGCTAAGGTGGATTTTCCGTGGTCAATATGAGCAATGATGGAGAAGTTGCGAAAACGAGAAACAGGAACGTTAGTCATAGAAACTCCCTTTTCGGTAGAAGCGCGATCAAAACTATCTTAACGCGATTGTCATTGTAAATGCTGGTTCAACGAGCAGTTTAAGCCTGTGTTTTAGTTATTAATTGGAAGTTATCCGGAAGAGAGAAAACAAGCAACTGTTTACCTGATTTTCTCTCTTCCAGTCTTCCGAGAGAATGATTTAATCAATTCCCCCTATTTAGCAACTGCAGAAGGCGTTTTTTCTTCTTCAAAGAAGCTCGATAACACTTGTTCAGCAATTTGAGAACTGGTTAAACCGAGTTCCGCTTTCGCTTCTTCCGGCTGAGCGTGATCGACTAATTGATCCGGAACGCCAAACCGTTTCATGGGCACAAGGATATTATTATCCATGAAGGCTTCGGCAACAGCAGAACCAAAACCGCCCATCAGGCAACCTTCTTCTAAGGTGGCAACGCGGCCGATTTGTTTTGCCAGGGGAAAGATTAATTCCGTATCTAAGGGCTTGACAAAGCGAGCATTAACAACGGTTGCTTCAATGCCATGTTCACTGAGCAGTTCTGCCGCTTGCATGGCAGTGGGAACCATCGCGCCATAGCCTATTAGCAAAATATCATCCCCGTTGCGGAGAAGTTCGCCTTTACCAATGTCAACAGGTTCCCAACCTTCTTCCATAAGGGTTACGCCAATGCCGTTGCCCCGAGGATACCGCATCGCGATCGGGCCATCCGTATAATTAACACCGGTAACGGTCATCCGTTGCAATTCCGCTTCATCTTTGGGCGCCATTACCACCATATTGGGGAGACAGCGCAAATAAGCAATGTCATACATTCCCTGGTGAGTGGGACCATCTGCGCCAACAATGCCAGCGCGATCTAAACAGAAGAATACCGGTAAGTTTTGAACGCAGATATCATGGATAATCTGGTCGTATGCCCGTTGTAGGAAGGTAGAATAAATGGTAGCTACGGGACGCATCCCTTCACAAGCTAATCCCCCAGCAAGGGTAACAGCATGTTGTTCGGCAATTCCCACATCCACAAATTGGTCGGGCAGTTTCTGTTGCAGTTTATCTAACCCCGTACCGGGGGCCATGGCAGCAGTAATGCCAATGATGTTGGAATTGTTTTCTGCTAGTTTCGTGAGGGTATGGGCAAAAACCTTGCAATATTTCGGCGGCTTGGGTTTACTGGAAGGTTCGGCTTTACCCGTGGCTAAATTAAAGGCGCTTTGAGCGTGATAGGTAACTTTATCTTGTTCTGCAAACGAATAGCCTTTGCCTTTAGTAGTTCCCACATGAACTAATACCGGACCTGTTACCTGTTGGGCTCGTTGGAAAGTATCGATTAATTCCTCTAAGTTATGCCCATCAATGGGTCCAAAGTACTTAAAGCCCAGCTCTTCAATAACTGCGCCAACTTTGGGAACCGCCAAACGCTTCATTCCTTCTTTCATCCGTTCCATCTCTGGGGTTAAGGACTCCCCAAAGAAAGGCAAATGTTTAAATTGCTCTTCTATATTGTCGCTTAAAAATTGCATGGGCGGCGATAAACGCGCCTTGTTCAAATAACGGGAAATCGCGCCAACATTGGGAGAGATGGCCATCTCATTATCATTGAGCACCACCATTAAATTGGTATCGGGAAGATGCCCAGCATGGTTAATGGCTTCTAGTGCCATGCCGCCAGTTAAAGCGCCATCGCCAATGACAGAGACGACTTTATGATCTTCTCCTTTGGCATCTCGCGCTAAAGCCATTCCTAAGCCGGCAGAAATGCTTGTGGAAGCATGACCAGCGCCAAATAAGTCAAATCGGCTTTCACATCGCTTCAAATAGCCGGCAATTCCCCCTTTTTGCCGGAGGGTGTGGAACTGGTGATAGCGCCCTGTAAGCATTTTGTGGGGATAGGCTTGGTGTCCCACATCCCAGATCACTTTATCGCGGTCTAAATCCAAGGTTTGATATAACCCCAGGGTTAGTTCCACAACGCCCAAACCGGCTCCGAGGTGGCCGCCGCTGGTAGAAACCGTTTCTAAATGCTTTTCCCGAATTTGTCGAGCAATCGTTTCCAATTGCCGAATGGATAACCCGTGCAATTGGTTAGGATGGGTAATTTCGCTAATATGCATAAGTTGCGTTGTTTGACAAGTGTTGCCGTTGAATTTTGCCTATTATCTTCTACTGTAAAGGATTTAAACCTGCTAATTCTGTGGCTTTGTTGCAATTTGCAATATCTGATTTTTTTTCAAGGTTTTTAAGGCCGGGAAAGCCTTGGAATATCGCGCGATCGCGCTTAGCAATCAACTCAGACAAATCCCCTTGATCTATGCTAAAAAAAATTTAGATTCCGATAATGGGAAAAACAATGAGTATCAATCGCCGTGAATTTGTCAGTTGGATGAGTTTAGGATTCGTGATCACTTCTGTGGTTGGTTGCAATCAAACCACTGGCCAATCATCTGGAACCAATGACACGGAAACGCCGCCTGAATCGCCGTCAAATTCTTCCCAGGGCTTCCAAGCTGTGGGAACAGTGGAAGAATTAGAAAAGAAAGGCACTCTCACCGATGACATGATGAGTGTGATTGTTCTTCGCAGCCCCAATGGCGAGTTAATTGCCCTGAATAACACCTGTCCCCATCGCGGGTGTGCTGTTTCACCGGCCCCAGAGGGAGAAACCTTGGATTGTCCCTGTCATGGATCGCGATTCAGCATTCGAGGAAAGGTATTGCAAGGACCTGCTACGACCGATCTTCCTACTTATGAGGTCAAAACAGAAGATAATCAAATTTTGGTAAAAGTCGCTTAACTAGGTTGGCTAATTACAGAAACTCGCCGCACGCGCCTACGTGCTTTAGCCGTGGCATATAAGGCGAGTCAGTCGAAGGGATTCGATATCCCTGAGAGTGAAAACTCGACAAATCCATGCTATAATTTAATAGATTACGCCAACATCTTCAGCGTTAAATGATCGTTTTTGAGTTCAAATTAAAAGG
>PXPI01000020.1 GCA_003021905.1 Cyanobacteria bacterium SW_9_44_58
CAGTAGCAACATTGACTGATTAAGGCTTATGACAAAATTTAATTACTTAATTGGTTCAGTTCAGAGCGTATCTCATTAGAGTGAGAATTGCTATAAATAATCTTTTTCAGAAAAGTCAGCATCATTGGTTTTTATTTTCTACTGTTTCCTCGCGATTGCAACAATTATCGCTAATATTGAGATTTTTCCAGGAAATTTTTGATGAACCCCATAGCTCAATCTGTTCCACTTGTGTTGCTGAAGCCGGTAAAATGACCAATTAGCCGTTTTGAAAAAATGAACTTTAATATGAGTCGTGCTGAGAAAGTTGTATTAGCTTATTCCGGTGGGGTAGATACCTCCGTTTGTATTCCGTATTTGAAACAAGAATGGGGCGTTAAGGAAGTAATTACTCTGGCTGCAGATTTGGGGCAAGGGGAAGATTTAAATCCCGTTAAAGAAAAAGCAATCACGGCAGGAGCCTCGGTTTCTTTAGTCAACAATGCTGTGGAACGTTTTGTCACCGAATTTGCTTTTCCCGCCATTCAAGCCAACGCTTTATACGAAAATCAGTATCCCCTCTCGACAGCGTTAGCCCGTCCTTTGATTAGCCAAATGCTGGTAGAAGCAGCCCAGGAATATGGGGCTGATGCCGTTGCCCATGGTTGTACCGGGAAAGGAAACGATCAGGTGCGGTTTGATGTCTCCATTATGGCACTGAATCCGGATCTGAAAATTTTGGCGCCGGCGCGGGAATGGGGCATGAGTCGAGAAGACGCGATCGCGTATGGAGAACGATTCGGTCTCCCGGCACCAGTGAAAAAGTCTTCTCCCTACAGTATCGATCAAAACCTGTTGGGACGCAGTATCGAAGCGGGCGACCTGGAAAATCCCATGGTGGACCCCCCAGAAGAAGTATTCAGCATGACCAGCGCGATCGCGCAAACCCCCGATAAACCGGAATATATTGAGATTAGTTTTGAACAAGGCATTCCCGTTGCCATCAACGGGACGCGATATCAACCGGTGGATCTCATTCGAACGCTAAACCAAGCCGCTGGCAAACATGGGTTTGGGCGCATTGACATGATGGAAAACCGGGTTGTGGGGATTAAATCCCGAGAAATTTATGAAGCCCCAGCCATGCTGGCGCTGATTCTTGCCCACCGCGACTTGGAAAGTCTAACTCTTACAGGGGATGTTAGCCAATACAAACGGGGCATTGAAGATACCTATTCTCAACTAATTTATCGGGGCTTGTGGTACAGTCCCCTTAAACAAGCCCTGGATGCCTTTATTCAACAAACCCAAGCCCGTGTTACGGGAACCGTAAGACTAAAACTGTTTAAAGGCAATGCCACGGTAGTGGGCCGTCAGTCTCCCTATTCCCTCTATGCTGAAGACTTAGCCACTTATGGTTCTCAAGACGAATTCGATCATAAAGCTGCAGAAGGCTTTATTTATGTTTGGGGACTTCCCACAAAAGTGTGGTCAAAGCTAACCAAGGACTAATTAGTGGTGTTAAAACTGACTCAACAACAACAACAACAAATGTATCGTCATGCCCAAAACACTTATCCAGAGGAGTGTTGCGGGATTTTATTCGGAAGGTTTCAATCGAATGGAGAAACCGCAATTGTTGAAGTTTGGGAAACTGAGAATGCTTGGGAAGCTGAAAGCAAACGATTTGAAGCCGTCTCTCCAGAAGCAAACGATCAAGGGCTCAGTAAACGTAATCGGTTTACCATTGAACCAGCTACCCTCTTACAAGCACAAAAATATGCCCGTCGGGAAAATCTAGAGATTGTTGGGATTTATCACTCCCATCCCGATCATCTAGCACGCCCGTCTGAATTCGATCGCGCGATCGCGTGGGACAGTTACTCTTATCTCATTATTTCGGTACAACAGGGAACTGTTGTTGACTGCCGCAGTTGGGTTTTAGATGACCAACAACACTTTCAAGAAGAAACACTTGTAACAGAAGGTTGCCATTAACCGAAACAACCCCTTATGCTAAAAGACCGCACCATTATTTTATGTTGGACCCAGTAAAGCCATATTCTGAACAGCAGCAGCGATCTACATGCTTTCCTTCCCGTAGCAAAATAGTAAATAGTAAATCAGCACCTTATCCTCACAGCGTGTGAGACAACTATGCTCAATCCAAACCTAGAAGAAATCGAACTCACCAAAGACGAATACGAACGCTATTCTCGTCATATTATCCTCCCAGAAGTGGGATTAGAAGGACAAAAACGCCTCAAAGCTTCCAGTGTCGCTTGTATTGGTACTGGCGGACTCGGTTCTCCTTTACTGTTATACCTGGCAGCAGCCGGTGTCGGGCGCATTGGGATTGTTGATTTTGATGTCGTCGATAGCTCCAACTTACAACGGCAAATCATTCACGGCACTTCCGGCGTCGGCAAGTCCAAACTGGAATCAGCCAAACAGCGCATCCAGGATATTAATCCCTTCTGTGAAGTGGATCTCTACAACACTCGCATTACCTCCGAAAATGCCTTAGATATCCTCAGACCCTATGATGTGGTGGTCGACGGCACTGATAACTTCCCGACGCGCTACTTAGTCAATGATGCCTGCGTTTTGCTTGGCAAGCCCAATGTGTATGGCTCAATTTTCCGGTTTGAAGGGCAAGCCAGTGTTTTTAACTACCAAGATGGTCCCAACTACCGGGATGTTTTCCCCGAACCTCCCCCGCCGGGAATGGTTCCCTCTTGCGCTGAAGGCGGCGTTTTAGGGGTATTATGCGGTGTAATCGGTTCCATTCAAGCCACCGAAGCCATCAAAGTGATTCTGGGGATGGACAACACCCTTAGCGGGCGCTTGTTGCTTTATGATGCCCAAAAAATGAGTTTCCGGGAATTAAAAGTGCGTCCCAACCCAGAACGCCCTGTCATTGATAAACTCATCGACTACGAACAATTCTGCGGCATTCCCCAAGCCCAAGAAGAAGAAGAAAAAGACGAAGTTCCAGAAATGACGGTGCAAGAGTTGAAGCAATTGATGGAACAAAACGCCGATGATTATGTTTTAATCGATGTTCGCAATCCCAACGAGTATGAAATTGCCAAAATTCCAGGGGCAAAATTGATTCCGCTTTCTGAAATTGAAGAAGGCAACGGCGTTGAGAAAGTCAAGGAATTAACCAACGGCCATCGTCTCATTGCCCACTGCAAAATGGGAGGGCGTTCCGCAAAAGCCCTGCGGATTTTGAAACAAGCAGGCGTCGAAGGAACTAACCTCAAAGGCGGCATTCGCGCTTGGAGTCAAGAAATTGATTCCTCAGTTCCGGAATATTAATTAAAATTCTATTGTTTCTCTTTGCAACAAAGAAGCTGAAGGGGGATAACGCTCTATATTCCAGTTATCCCCTAATTTTTTATGATTTCGCCTCTTCCATTTCCCCTGAAATTTCACTCTTCAATTAAGCACCATTGTATTCAGAACCAACAATCATCGAACCAATGCCTTCATCGCTAAAAATCTCTAACAGAACGGAATGGGGAATCCGCCCATCAATAATGTGAGCCGCTCGCACGCCTTGGGCTAAGGAACGGATACAGCATTTCACTTTCGGAATCATTCCCCCTTGAACAGTACCATTATCAATTAATTCTCGCGCTTGGCCAATATTGAGGTGAGTAATTAAGCTCGCCGGGTCAGTATAATCTTTCAGCAACCCCAGGGTATCAGTCAGCAGAATCAGTTTTTCCGCATCTAAAGCCGCTGCCATTTCCCCGGCAACAGTATCGGCGTTGATATTATAGGCCTGTCCGGTTTCATCGGAGGCAACGGTAGAAATGACAGGAACATAGCCAGCCGTGATTAATGATTCTACTACTTTCGGGTTGACTGAACTGACTTCTCCCACAAAGCCAATTCCTTCTTCCCCTTGCGGCCGTGCTGAAATGAGATTGCCATCTCGCCCGCAAATGCCGATCGCGCTTCCCCCCGCTTGATTGATTAAGGCCACAATTTCTTTATTGACTCGTCCCACTAATACCATTTCCACCACATCCATGGTGTCGGCATCTGTTACCCGCAATCCATTTTTAAATTGCGGTTCAATTCCCAATTTATCCAGCCAACTGTTAATTTCCGGGCCGCCGCCGTGAACAATTACCGGACGCATTCCCACACAAGACAAAAAGACCACATCCCGAATCACTTGCTCTTTTAGGGCTTGGTCTTTCATCGCAGCGCCCCCATATTTAATCACAATGGTACGCCCGGCAAATTTTTGAATGTAGGGCAGGGCTTCACTTAAAATCCGAACTCGGTTCGCTTCTTCTTGGTTAATATGATCGCGATCGCTGCTCATCTCATACTCGTATTTTCCGAATTTCCCCGATGATTCTAACCTTTGCAATGGGGAAAAAATTTATTTAAATTAATGTCAGATATAAACTGAAACAAATGGACACTTGGGCTAATTTACCGTTCCAAATTCTAACAGTCTTGGCTCGTCGTGCCAAAAATCAATTTATTCAAGGCACGCAACATCTGTTTAAGGGCAACAGACAATGTGCTTAGTATCGCGAAGCAGACTCCTGTAGCGAGACATCTTGTGAACTACCTCTATCAAATCAGAGATTGTGATAGAGGCTTCCTACCCAATAGGCGTGCTTTCTATTCCAAAGAAACAGAAAGTCTTATCCCAAGGCAGTAGGCTTAGCCCCGCGTCCCACAGGTCAAAAAGCATGGAAATAAGTAGAACAGAAATTCTTTTTAATCTTGGCTTGGTTTTCGCGCCCATCGTCTCCCATGCGAGACTTATTTAATTATACCGCAAATGGGCTAAAAGTTGACTGTGACACCATTGCAATGCTTGTTCTAAATCCGGAAAATGCTGGCAATATGCATTATCTGTTTCTAAGGCTTGGCCGCGATCCAGTTTATGTTCCGCAGACGGCGTTAAATTGGCATAAACAATGGTAATTCCCTGTTGATAGGCCAGTCGTAGAATTTTCGCAAAGCTAAGAACACCGGAAGCATCAAGTCCTTCCAAACGGCTGCCATCAATGATTAAATAAGATGGTTTTTGGGATTGTTCTGTATTTAAGAGTTGACGGAATTTTTCAACTAGGCGGTTGGCGGTAGCAAAGAAAATATATCCCTGAAGCTGCCAGATTTTAATTTGGTGGGTTTGTTCTTGCCGGGCATGAACGGCAAAAGACGGAAGCATCTCAGTTGTAGGTTCTATCCCATTTCCATCTTCTGTAATAATTTCCCGTTGAGCATAATTGTATAAAAAGAGAATCAGTTGTGCTGCAAATCCCACGGCAATCCCTTCGAGAAAGCCAACGGCGAAAATCACAATAAGTGAGGCAATAATAATTAAATACTCGGAGATATCCAATTGAAACCAAGTTTGATAAACCCATTGAATCACCAGGGAGAGACCTAAGTAGAAGGATAAGGCACCGATTACCGGGCGAGGAAAGAAGGACAATAAAGATGGACCTAGGAAGAGAACGGCAATGCTAACAAGGGCGCAAATGATGCCGGTGAGGCAGCGGCTTGCCCCCATTTTGGAAACGAGGATGGTGCTAGGTAGCGCTTGGTTTCCGGCCATGCCACTGCCCATGCCTGCAATAACATTGCCCAGTCCCACTGCTTCTAAAGTGCGATTGAGATTGATATCCTGTCTGACAAACGATTCAATGCCATTTTTGGTAAGAACCAATTCTAGAACGCAGATAAAAATCACTGACGCGATCGCGTCCCAATTCTGGAGAATCACTGGCCAGTGAATCCCGTCAAACTGGGCAGGCATTAACGGCTGCCACAACTGCCCTTCATCAATGGCAAAACTCAGCAGCCAATCTTGGGCTTTTGCGTCAGTAAAGGAGGTATTGGTCACCAAAAATCCCAGGTAAAAGATTCCAATGAACACAACAAGCGTCCCTGGAATGACAAGAAAATGCTTGTAACGATCAGCAACAATCAGGAGAATGAGAGCGCAAATGACTCCTGTTATCCAGTTTGGGAGAATCTCTGGTTGTAAGTAAGTTGATAGCTGGGATAATCGAAACTCAACATTGGTCATCACTTGCAAGGATCCCTCAAGCAAAATTACGCCAGTGGCTCCCATGAAGCCCCCAATGACGGGATGAGGAATTAGTTGAATTTTATTGCCCAGTTTGAATCGTCCCAGCACCAGCAACAATAATCCCGCAAGAACTGTACTAATCACAATTGCCGCAACTACGGTAAGCAGAATTTCTTGTGGCGGATAAGATCCATTCATCCGAGCCGCGATCGCGCCTGCTAGGGCAGCTAAAACGGCAGTGGGCGCAGCCAGCGGTGTCGCAATAATTCCCGGAAAAGGGGCGAGTAAAGCAACTGCAATTCCCATGGCAACATTGCTAAAAATGGCCATGCCAACGCCAATGGAGAGATATCCGGAAAGACTGCCGGCAAAAATGAGTGCCGCGTAGGAAATGCCTCGAATTACGGCAATGACGCCCGTAACCAAACCGGCACTCACGCTGGGTAACAGAGTTTGAGGCTGAAATTGGGCAATGAAATTGGCAAAAATCTTAGATTGGGCGGTTTCCTCAGTCGTTACTGGATCTGTCATAAAAATCAGTTGTTACGTCTGGGCAATGGCTTCCTTGATTGACCCCAGTGAATGAGTCTGGTTCGTTAAGTTGTTTAACAAGCCTCCTTTCAGAGTAATCTACAAGCCAGAGTCAAATAAGTAGCGTTGAATACAACAGGTCTCGTCAAAAGCGGTGAATTTTGCTGAAAGGGAGCATTGGCGATCCCGTGATTGAGCAATACGCGCTGGGCAAACTACTTGCCGCTCCTGGCTCACAGCCATGACATCATCCTTATTTTCCCATGGGCAAATGAAAAGCGCGCTCGCAGCTGCAACGATTACACCACAGAGATAGGCGCACTCTATTGATGAGATTGTTCCTTAATCACCGAGGGAATTTTTTCCACAATCTCGGAAGCCACGTCGCCTGGAGACTGTTCTGGTTGAATCATAACCTGTAAATCGGCTTGAGCATAAGATGAGCGACGCTGTGACAATAAAGTTTCCAACTTTTGTTTGGGATTTTCGGTTTGCAATAGGGGACGACTGGTATCATTGGCCAAGCGTTCCATGATTAAATCGATTCCTGCATCTAACCAAACCACTAATCCTTGTTGCAAGAAACTCCAATTGTAAGATTTCAAAATAATGCCGCCGCCGGTGGCAACAACACTGCGGGTTTGAGTCGATAATTCCTCTAAAACTTTGGTTTCTAAATCCCGAAAATACGTTTCTCCTTGTTTGGCAAAAATATCGGTAATTGCCTCTCCTTGGACGCGGGTAATCAAATCATCCGTATCAAAAAACCGATAATTCAATTCTTGGGCTACCGCTTGACCAGCAGCCGTTTTTCCCACACCCATCATGCCAATGAGATAAACATTTAATCCTTGCAATAAATCAGCGTTTGTCTGTGTCATCTGCTTCCTCATCCGAATTCTCTTCAGCGTCGGGCAAATTCCATAAAGGAGGACGAATCACCCGATAATTCGCTTCATAAACGTTTGGGGATTGGTTGGGTTCTTCGTCATCATCATTATCATTTTCTTCTTCTTCAATCGGTTCCGAATTGTCAGATTCACCATTGGCTTGCCGGTAACGATAGGAATAAACAGATCCTTGCTGAGAGGTTTTTTCCGGCCTGTTTTGCACTTCATAAAAATTGCCGGGGGGAGGGGGATTACTTTCTCGTTTTGGGGGTTCTTCGATATTCCACTCATCATCTAGGTCATTCCAATCTTCCCCTGTTAGAGGGGATTCCCAATCTTCTTCCCCATCTTCAGGCAATTCTTCCTGTTGTCGGGAATTGGGAACAGAATCCGCGTTTCTGTCAGCATTAAAGCGGGTTGAACTGGCAAAACGCTCATTAGGGCTTTCGGTTGCTTCCGGGAATTCAAAATCGCCCTCATCCCCATCATTATCCTGATCGTCCCATTCCCGAGAACGCCTGCGCTGACCAGAATAGACCCCAAGCAACAACTGCAGCGCGATACTGGTAAGGAATCCCGCGATCGCGCCGATAATTAACCAGAGTGACACCGGAAGCGCGATGGTTTCACTGCCAAAAATCACTAACGAAATCTCTGGCAAACGATTTTGCCAATAAAAAATAATTCCGGCGAGAAGAATTATTGCCCAAACCGTTAGTTTTATCTTCACATTTTTCATTAAAAATCCTCAAACAACTAACAACAAATTTCGACCAATGTTGCAACATATCCCTTCTTAGAACCAGCATTATCTGCAACTCGCCCCTTCTTGTTCAATTTGCGATCAATCGAACAAAAACGAATCTAAGGAAACCTTGACTAGCCATTTTGCCCATATCATGTCAAACTTTAAATAATTCTTTATTCATTGCAGTTAAGAATATGATTCATCCTTTAGTTCAACTGCCAAAAATTTCTCCCGTTCTTACCTTATTTCCGGAAGCCAAATCTCCCCTAGAAGTTTACATTTGTGAACCGACTCCCTTTGTGCAAGATAACTTACAAAATATGTTGCCTGATTGGACGCTTCCCACCGCATGGGTTGCAATTATCCTCCAAAAAGCACAATTTTCCTTATGCGATCGCTCTAACATTGTAGAGCAAGAAAAACAAAGATTGCGGGAACGATTCATGCGCTTCGGGGTAGAAGCAACATTTGACTTAAAAGAACAAGGATTGCTTGCCGATTTAATCGATTCGCGCAGTGGACAGCCTTTATTCTCTCATCCCGGCATTCTCCATCATGATGATGTGGAAGTGGTCTCCACCTTACTCGGATTTCAAAAAGGAACGGGCAATTGTCCCTGTATTTTTCATCCCCAATGGCGGGATGCAGTTTATCCTAGCGTTATTTTATCCTCAGCTTATCCCCAGACCATTACTGAAGTGATAACTAGGGTCGCGCATCGTTTTCATTGGCAAATTGACGGCCAGTAATCAAAGATAATCAAACCTCGGAAAATGGAGCAGCTGTGTTATTGTGAATAATGTGAAGATAAATAAAGACGAGGGAATACTGTGCCATACACGATTGTTACCAATACTTGCGAAGGCGTTGCCGATTGTGTAGAGGCTTGTCCTGTTGCTTGCATCCATCCCGGATCGGGTAAAAATGAAAAGGGAACCGATTGGTACTGGATTGATTTTGATACCTGTATTGACTGCGGAATTTGCTTGCAAGTATGTCCTGTAGAAGGAGCAATTCTTCCTGAAGAACGTCCTGATTTACAGCAGACGTCGCAATAATTGATTGTCATTAAAGAATTTCCCATCCTCTCATGAGTGAACTGTTAACGGTTAAAGAGGTTTACGCCGGTTATGTCAAAGATTTATACATCTTGCAAGGCATCAACTTTGCTATTAATGCCGGTGAATTAGTGGCGGTTATTGGCCCCAATGGCGCTGGCAAATCAACGCTGGCCAAAGCCATTTTCGGTTTGCTGCCTCCCAGTTCTGGGGAAATTGTGTTTAAAGGAAAAAATATTGGCGGCTTAAAGCCCAATCAAATTGTACAACAGGGAATGTGTTATGTTCCCCAAGTGTCTAATGTCTTTGCCAGTTTGTCAGTGGAAGAAAATTTAGAGATGGGGGGCTTTATTTGTAAGGGGTCAATCAAACATTTGAAAGATCAAATTTACACCATGTTCCCCGTTTTAGCCCAACGTCGCCGCCAAAAAGCAGGAACCCTGTCTGGGGGAGAACGCCAAATGTTGGGGATGGGACGCGCGTTAATGTTAGATCCCGATTTATTAATTTTAGATGAACCCTCAGCAGCGTTGTCGCCGGCCCTGGTTAGCAGTGTGTTTGAACAAATTCAAGCGATTAACGAAACGGGCAAAGCCATTATGTTAGTAGAACAGAATGCCCGTAGGGCCTTAGAAATGTCCCATCGGGGGTATGTTTTGGAAAATGGGCGCGATCGCGTCGCCGGATCGGGAACAGAATTGTTGGATAATCCCAAAGTGGGAGAACTATATCTTGGGGTTGCTTATCAACAAGAAACCTAATTCCTAATTAGGAAGAAAGCATTTTTAACTGGGGCGCGGCATTGAGTAAGGTCTTAGTATAGGGATGTTGCGGCGAATTAAATAAGGCATCGGTTTCTCTGAGTTCAACAATTTTTCCTTGATGCATCACGGCAATGCGGTTGCATAAAAACCTGGCAACAGAAAGATCATGGGTAATAAATAAATAGGTTAAATGAAATTCCCGTTTCAGGGATTGCATTAATTCTAACACTTGCGTTTGTACAGTCGCATCCAGCATACTTACCGGTTCATCGCAGATAATTAATTTCGGGTTGGTAATTAACGATCGCGCAATAGACACCCGTTGTTGCTGCCCGCCGGATAAATCTTGGGGATAACGATGGTAATACGCTTGGACGGGGGTTAATCCCACTTTTTCCAACAATTGTTCCACCTGTTTTTTGGCTTCAGACGGGGTTGCTAAGCGATGAATCAATAAGGGATCGGCAATACTTTTGCCCACCGTCATTAACGGATTTAAACAGGCTAAGGGATCTTGAAAAATCATCTGCATTTGCCGACGCAGTTTCCGGATTTCCCGCTCCGATAAATCGGTTAATTCTTCGCCTAAAAATTCCACATTGCCTGAAGTGGGAGAAACAAGCTGCAGAATGCTGCGAGACAGGGTGCTTTTGCCGCAGCCGGATTCGCCCACTAACCCCAATGTTTCCCCTGGGAATAAGTCAAAACTGACCCCATCCACTGCTTTAATGACAGCCGGATCTTTTCGCAGCAATTGCTGGATTAAATTTTGTTCTAAAGTGTAATGTTGAACTAAATTTCTCACTCGCAACAGCGGCGTTTCTGGTAAGGCACGGTTTGATTGTTTTGGGGGAACATGAAGATGCAGCGCCGCCTTTAATAAGGACTTGGTATAGTTATGACTGGGTTGGGATAAAACTTGTTCGGCATTGCCTTGTTCTACCAGTTTCCCTTGGTACATCACTGCCACGCGATCGCAGTATTCGCCCACTAAGGCCAAATCATGGGAAATTAATACCAATCCCACATTGTTTTCCTGGCACAAACGGGTTAATTCCTGTAAAATTTGGGCAGAGACAGTAACATCTAAACTGGTGGTGGGTTCATCGGCAATAATTAACTTCGGTTCCAACAGTAACGCTAAAGCAATTGCTACCCGTTGACGCATGCCGCCGCTAAATTCGTGGGAATATTGAGACCAGCGGTTTGCCGGGATTTTTACCGATTCTAAAACCGCGATCGCGCGCTGTTTGGCTTCTTGATTCGATAATTGGGGACGATGGGCTTTTAATGTTTCCAGGCAGTGAGTGCCAATGGTCATCAAGGGATTCAGCCTTGTCATGGGATCTTGAAAAATCAGGGAAACCGCTTCTCCCCGGAATTTCCTTAACCGAGGCAAACTCATTTTCAAAATCGACTCCCCTTGAAAGGTCAGTTCCCCTTCAATCACCGCATTGCTTAGCAACCGCAACGCCGCCCGTCCTAAGGTGGATTTGCCGCATCCCGACTCTCCCACTAAGCCCAATCGTTCTCCGGCCTGCAGGGAGAGGGAAACTTGATCCACTGCAGTTGTTATACTGGAAGAAAAAGCTGTGCAATAAGTAACTTTTAAGTGCTGAAGAGACAGTAAAGAATCCGACATTTCGTTAATTGTCATGTTGGGTTAAAGTAGCGGCAAACTCAATTAATTTTCCCACGCGATCGCGCACCGTTGCCAAACGGTGTTGAGAGGTATCAGTGCTTCGCGACGTTTTCAGAAACATCATATCGGTTTGCAACAAACGCATGGTGCGATGAATCTCGGTTTGGGAAGATTGCCAACGAGATAAGGTTTCTCCGGAAAGGGCTTCCCCTGTCAAGGACATAATGTTCTGTTGAAATTGCTCTTGGAGTTGGGAAAATATCGAGCTTAAAACGGTAAAATCGGTATCCGTTTCATTGAGAGATTGTTGGAATTGCTTCAACGTCTCCAAAAAGGCTTGGTAATATTCCCGATACGCTAGGGGTAACATGATTTGCCCAGTTTACGTTACAATTTCGGAACCAGCTACTCGTTAAGATCACCTTAACCTTTTTCCCATTACAGCATTTAAACGGAGAGGATTGCCATTCCCGAGGCGCGGAAAAATTTGGCAATGATAGGTCTTTTTAATCAGTTTTATCAGATTTGTTGAACATTGTAGAACACATTCAGGGAACGTTATGGACGCGATCGCACAAAAAACCACTACTGAATATAACACAGTTATTCCCGAGTGGTTAGCCCAATATATTGACATCGCCAATGATCCCAATCAAAGCGATGCCGATGCCCAATTAATTGCCGATGCTTTCCAGTTTGCCTATCAATGGCATGAAGGTCAATATCGCCGCTCGGGAGAACCCTATATTGCCCATCCCATTGCAGTTGCCGGATTAATTCGCAGTTTGGGAGGCGGCAGCGCCATGATTGCCGCAGGCTTTCTCCATGATATAATTGAAGACACTGAAACCACCGGCGATGAACTGGAAGAACGATTTGGGGAACAAGTCCGTCACTTAGTAGAAGGAGTCACCAAACTATCGAAGTTTAACTTTTCCAGCAAAACCGAACATCAAGCCGAGAACTTTCGACGCATGTTTTTGGCAATGGCGAAAGATATTCGGGTGATTATTGTCAAACTCGCCGATCGCCTCCATAACATGCGTACCTTAGAACATCTCAAACCTGAAAAACAAAAACAAATTTCCTTAGAAACCCGGGAAATTTTTGCCCCCTTAGCCAATCGCTTGGGAATTGGGCAATTTAAGTGGGAACTGGAAGATTTAGCCTTTAAATATCTCGAACCGGAAGCTTTTCAGGAAATCCGGGAACTAGTGGCGGATCGGCGCGCCGATCGCGAAGCCAGAATTGAAAATGTCATCCAAATTTTGCACAAACGCTTTGATGAAGCCGGCATTGAAGTTGAAGAATTAAAAGGACGCCCGAAACACCTTTACGGCATTTACCAAAAAATGCAGCAACAGCAAAAGGCATTTGAGGAAATTTATGATTTAGCCGGTGTCAGAGCGATTCTCAAAACCCGTGAAGATTGCTATCGCGCCCTAGCCGTGATTCACGATGCCTTTAAGCCCATTCCCGGCCGCTTTAAAGACTACATCGGTTTACCCAAACCCAATCAGTATCAATCTCTACACACTACTGTCATTGGAACCTATGGCAAACCCATTGAAATGCAAATTCGAACTATAGAAATGCACCATATCGCCGAATATGGGATCGCAGCCCATTGGTTGTATAAAGAAAGCGGGGGCGCCAGCGACTTTCAACCCACCCAAGAAGATGACAAATTTACTTGGTTGCGGCAACTTCTGGAATGGCAAAACGATCTGAAAGATGCCAAAGAATATATCGATAGCATCCGGGATAATCTCTTCGAGGATGATGTGTTTGTGTTTACCCCGCAAGGGGATGTGGTTGCGCTGGCGCGGGGGGCAACGCCAGTAGATTTTGCCTATCATATTCACACGGAAATCGGCAATCACATGAAAGGGGCACGGGTTAATGGCCGATGGACGGTTTTGGATACGCCGCTGCAAAATGGCGATATTGTAGAAATTATTACCAGCAAAAATAGCCATCCCAGTCTCGATTGGTTAAACTTTGTGGTTACTCCCAGTGCTAGGAATCGCATTCGCCAATGGTATAAACGGTCTCATCGGGAAGAAAATATCAACCGTGGGCGCAGTATGTTAGAAAAAGCCGTGGGGAAAGCGGGATTTGATGCCCTTCTCAAATCGGATCGAATGCAACGGGTTGCCGAACGTTGCAATCATCAAACTGTGGAGGATTTATTAGCAGCCATTGGCTATGGGGAAGTGACAACGAATTCCGTTGCCAGTAAGCTGCGAGAAGAATCTTTAAACGAAGAACAAGTTGAGAAAACGGAAACACCAAGCGATCTTGACGAAGAAACCGTTCAAAGTCTCCCCACAACCGCCTCTAAAAGCAGTTCCCCCCCAAAAGGAGGAGAATCTGCCATCGCAGGAGTAGAAGGCTTGATGTATCATCGAGCAGGCTGTTGTTCTCCGCTTCCCGGTGAACCGATTATTGGTTTAGTGACCCGGACTAAAGGTGTTACCATTCACTGTCAAGACTGCAGCAATGTTGAGAATGCAGACAGCGATCGCGTGATTCCAGTGGATTGGAATTCTCCCAATAACAGCGGCAAAAATCGCACCCCTACTTATACCGTTGAGTTAGAAGTAGAAGTGATTGATCGCGTGGGGGTATTTCGAGATATTCTTGCCCGTTTAAGCGACCAACATATTAATGTTAGCAATGCCAGTGTCAAAACCGGCAAAGATAAACCAGCATTAATTACCCTTGCCATCGAAGTCAAAGATCATCAACAGTTGCAACATTCCTGCAATCAAATCAAACAGATGAGCGATGTTTTAAAACTGCGCCGCGTTTTTCAAGGAGAATTATGATTCGGTTAGCTTGGTTTAAAACTTTGACAGAACTGCGCGATCTTCAATGACCCAACGCTTTTATGAACTCAGCAACAACTAATGAGCTTACAACATTTTTGTCTCAGCCCAATATTGAAGCTTCTCCTGCTTGGGAATTAATTAATGGGCATACGGTCCAAAAGCCAATGCCAACTTTGTTCCACTCGCGACTCCAGCGCAATTTAGTCAACTATATCAATTTTCATACCCAACAGTGGGAAGCAATCCAAGAACTGCGCTGTTTAGTTCCTCCTTATTCTCCTGTCCCTGATATCGCTGTCATTGAGGAATCGCGCCTTCCACAAGAAGATGGACCTTTTAACGGTGCACCGGAGTGGTTAATCGAAATTCGATCTCAGGATCAAAGCACGCTAGACTTACAAAATAAAATTATCCATTGTCTCAACAACGGAACACAACTAGACTAGTTAATTGATATCACGCGCCAGCAAGTTTGGGTATGGCAAGGAGATGACTTACCTAATATTTATTCTGATACCGATATTTTACCCAACTTAGGAAATGTTCCCGCCTTGAGTGTCAACAACGTGATTGCTATGGCTGGCAACAACTAGTAGCGTTAACTTGGATCATAAAAAATAATTAACTAAAACGACAAGTAACACGTCCGACAATTTGCTCTAATTTAACTGTCCCAAACACGCGACTATCGGTACTTTCTTTTAAATTATCGCCCTCTAGAAATAAACTGCCATCTTCTGAAACAGATATAACACGTTTAATCACTTGTAAATTCTCTTGTTTGGGATGTTTAGCAACAACAATGTCTCCTGCTTTCGGCAGTTGATTGGGATCAATTTTCGGGTCAATCAACACTTCTTCTTGCGGTTTTAAAAGGGGAAGCATAGAATTACCTTTAACGCGAAATCGTTTGCGTTTTCTCAATACCCAGAGGACAAATTCTTTAAGGCTAATATCTGAGAGCATAGACCATTTGATTATTTTTGCGAAAGTAAATTGTGAGTTGAAATTTCACTATTGATAGGAACTTGATTAGGAATGTCCCCACTCGCATTTAGTCTGGAAAAAATAGTTCCTTACCAGAGGTCTTAAGGAAATTAAACTGGGATATCAGGGGCGAAACTTATTTCTCTGGTGTTTTAACGTCTTGTTGCAATTCCTCTTTTTCAGGAACGCCACTGGTGGAACTATCCACTTTTAAGGCCCGCCACAAGCCATAACTCGAGATTAACAGAAAGATCGCGATCGGGATGCCGGTGGTTAAAGAAGCAGTGCGTAGGGCTTGCAATCCCCCAAAGTAGAGTAACGTTGCAGCAACCGTTCCTTCTGCCAGCGCCCAAAACAAGCGTTGCACTCTTGGCGGGTTGGGGTGTCCGCCTGATGTCACCATGTCATCGACCAAAGAACCTGAGTCAGAGGAAGTCACGAAAAAGATAATGGTCAGCAATGTCGCTAATCCCCACATCAACACATGAAAGGGAAGGTTTTCCAAAACTGCAAATAGGGCTAAAGCGTCATTTTCCTGGATTTGTTTTGCAATTCCCCCTGGGCCATATAATTCTTGATGGATGGCAGTGCCGCCCATGACGGCAAACCAAAGAAACCCGCTCAAACTCGGAACCAACAAGTTAGTCAGAATGAAAGAGCGAATGGTGCGTCCTTTAGAAATGCGAGCAACAAATACGGCGACAAAAGGCGACCAAGAGATCCACCAACTCCAGTAAAATAGGGTCCAGTTCGCTTGCCACTCGGCATCCGGTTCGGGATTAATCCGAAAACTGGTAAAGGGAAGGTTTTGAATGTAATAGCCTAAGCCATCGGTAAAGACTTCCAAAACAAAAACTGTGGGTCCTGTAATGAGCACAAAGGCAAAGATGACAATGGTGAGAATAATATTAAATCGGCTTAGAAATTGGATCCCGCGATGAAGCCCAGACATTACAGAAATGGTTGCCACAGCTGTGATAATTGCAATGAGAATCAACTGCGATCGGGTCTCTTGCGGTATCCCAAACAAAAAGTTTAAACCGGCATTAACTTGTTGGGAACCTAACCCCAGGGAAGTGGCCACCCCAAACAAAGTTCCCACAGTGCACAGCACATCCACCGCATGACCAGGCGCGCCCCGGATGCGATCTCCTAAAAGCGGATACAACAGCGATCGCGGGGCTAAGGGAAGACCGTGACGGAAGTGAAAATAAGCTAACGGCAACGCCAGTGCTGAATAAATGGCCCAAGGATGGAATCCCCAGTGGTAAAAGGTAAAACGCATGGATTCTCGGAGGGCAGAAGCGGTTGTTTCCGTTTCTCCGCTTGGTGGATTGAGAAAATGCAGCATGGGTTCCGCCGCCCCGAAGAAAACAATGCCAATCCCCATGCCGGCACTGACTAGCATACTGAACCAACTTAAATACCCAAATTCAGGACGACTATCGGGGGTGCCCAACCGAATGCGGCCAAACCGCGAAAACAACAGCCAGACAATGAAAATGAGTAAAGCTGTGGCTGTGAGAATATAGAACCAACCAAAGTTTTCCACAATGCTCGACTGTAAGGTTTCGAAACTCTGTTTCGCAGTTTCAGTAAAAAAACCTCCAAAAATAACAAAGCCGATAACAATGGCCGCTGCGGGTAAAAATACCCAGGGTTCCATTGCATTTAGGAATCGGTCTAGAGGAGAGGAACGACACATCATTCAAACAGATTTCTTGGCAATAGCGACATATAAAATAACGAACGTTCTAGTTAGTTTTTAAAATACTCTCTTAATAAGGGGGTCTTAGAAGTGTTTAACTCATCTAGCTTAAGGATCATATTGTATTGATATCAATTAATAATCATAATATTTCCAATAAGAATCATTCGTTTGAAATAAGTAAAAATGATTAGTTCACTTGGATAGGTTACTGTTTAATCAATGAAAAATCTTTACTAATAAATCATAACACGATCCACAAAAAATCGCGAATCAATTGAGGCATTTCTTGAATTTTTTTTAAAACTTCTTGAGGCATAATCGTGAAAAATACTCTTAAAATGACTAAAATGATAAAGATTTGAACAGCGGTATTAAAGCTAATGATGACCATCTTCAAAAGGGATTTTACCACCAGCCAAATAACAATTATCGAAGCAATAACTAGAATCCACTCGACACTCATAATGGTTTCAGTTGATCTTTGAGGGCATTTAACGCCACAATAAAAAAGTAAACTTATGTAAAAAAACGTATTTCCGAAACCATGGTGTTGGAATCGTTAACGCAAACGGCAACTGTCTCTTCCCAGAATCTAGATTACGATGTTGTCATCGTTGGCGGAAATATTACAGGGTTAACCTTAGCCGTAACTTTGCAACAGAGTAACTTACGAGTGGCAATTGTGGAAGCCGTTCCTTTAGAAGTTGCCGCCAGCCGCGATCGCGCTTATGCGATTTCTGTGTTTTCAGCCCGCATTTTTACCGGATTAGGGGTTTGGGATGACATGTTCCCTGACATCGGAAAATTCCGCCATATTCGCCTCAGCGACGGGGATTTTCCCCAAGTCTTGAATTTTGAAACAGACGATCTTGATAACGAGTATTTGGGTTACGTGGCGGAACATTATGTGTTGCACCGGGCACTACGCAATCGTTTAGAAAGTAGTGAAACTCTGCAATGGCTATGCCCAGCCAAAGTACAGACGATTCAACACCATGATCAAAGTGTTGCCTTAACCATCGAACAACAGGGGCAACAACAAGAAATCAGCGCGCGACTCATTATCGGTGCTGATGGGATGAACTCGCGCGTTCGGCAAAATGCCGGCATTGGCACCATGGGTTGGCAATACTGGCAATCTTGTTTAACAACGGTATTCCGCCACAGCAATGACAGGAATGATATTGCCTTTGAACGTTTTTGGCATACGGGACCTATGGGCATACTCCCCTTAACCGATAACCGTTGTCAACTGGTGTTGACGGCCCCTCATGCGGAAGCCCAACGCCTGAAAGAAATTGATGAGCAGGAATTTGTGGATCTACTAACCCAGCGTACTGGGGGATTTTTAAAAAACATCCAATTGCTGAAAGACCGATTGGTTTTTCCGGTGCAACTGATGCAAAGCAACCGTTATGTTTTGCCGAATCTGGCGTTAATTGGGGATGCTGCCCATCGTTGCCATCCTGTTGCTGGACAAGGATTAAACTTAGGCATTCGCGATGCAGCGGTTTTAGGAGAAATTTTACAGCAAGCGCGCGATCGCGGGGAAGATATTGGCGGCTTGCAAGTATTGAAACGTTACCAACAGTGGCGGAAAACGGAAAATCTGGCGATTTTAGGCTTTACGGATATACTGGATCGCAGTTTCTCCAATCAGTGGCCGCCCATGGTGTTAGCCCGTCGCACAGCTATCTGGATGATGCGTGAGGTTCCTCCCATCAGACGGTTTGCCCTGGAAGTCATGACAGGATTAAAAGGAAAATCGCCGGAACTGGTGAGTGCAAAAGAATAAATCTGTAGCAAATATTGATCCATTTGATATAACTACGGATTAAAAGGAGAATGTAAACTTGCTCGGTTGTTAAGTTAAACTGCTTATCAGCAGTGGACCAATCAAACAGAAACTACTACCGAAACCTCTTTTTCGTCTCCAAAAACTGCTCTCAGTTAAGGTTGCAAATCTTTCAAGTTAGGTAGGACTCTCAACAGGGAGTGCTATTATTTTTTTACAGGGTGATGCCCGTAGGGCGGTAGCTTCGCTACATCGCGCTTAGTTTGAGATGATTTGCAAGAAATGAATCTAGCAATCAAGTTGTGATTATATCCCATTAACCTTTAAGAATGAGTAAGACCGTTACGCTTCATTGCTCAATTGGGGCATGATTTAAGTATCGTTTCCCAAGTTTGTTAAATGGATTTCTGTGGGCGACTTTATTTTCCTCAAAAAACGATTTTATAGCAATTCTCGAATTTATAAGGTACAGTAACAACAGTGAGTAAACCAATTCCGAATATCTTGATTAGTTACTTTTAGCATTGCCTCTGTAATCGCA
>PXPI01000021.1:0-552 GCA_003021905.1 Cyanobacteria bacterium SW_9_44_58
GGTTGGGCATCGCCTCACTCAAAAACGCGAATCCCGAAAGCGGGAGGAGAAGCCCTCGCTGTACTGCTTCGCAGTCAGCGTAGGGAGTATGTCACAAAGACGATAACATAACTCACAATGCGCAGATGCAAAGTCAACAGCTACAAAAATATTGCCAACTGGATGACACAAGTCGCACCTTGCTAGAAAATGCTATTCGAAAACTGGGACTATCTGCAAGAGCAATGGATCGCATTTTAAAAGTCTCTCGTACGATTGCCGATCTTGCCCAGCAAGAGTCTATCCAACCCTCTCATATTGCTGAGGCGATTCAATATCGCAGTCTCGATCGCGCTTAAGTTTTCGGAATAGATCAAGATAGACAAATCATCAATTGTCACTCATAAGAGACTGTTCCTAAAATAAACATTAAGCTTAGCTCAAGAGCAAGCTAACCGTTTCAGCATGAGACGAGCACTGGGCTTTCCATTTCGTCCTTGTTCTTCCCGAACCCGAGTGCGTAAGGTTTGCTGTATGAGTTGCCAAACGCCCTTTCTTTGCCATTTGCGAAAG
>PXPI01000021.1:631-19793 GCA_003021905.1 Cyanobacteria bacterium SW_9_44_58
CATTTTAATAGCGAATCGTTGCATCTATTTCAAGTTTGACCCTTGTTATCAACGATCGCGCCTCTTCTTTATATTTTCTTTAGGAACAGTCTCTAAATTAGCAATTATTTTTATGTCGATCGCGATTACCCTTGGGATTTTATTTTTTGCTCTCATTTGCTTTGCCATGGAATGGCTTCCGGTTGATTTCGTTGCGTTAAGTGTGGCCATTTTATTAATGGTATTTGGTATTGTTACTCCAGAAGAAGGCATTTCCGGTTTTAGCAATCCGGCTACTATTACTGTTATGGCCATGTTTATTCTCAGTGCCGGTATTTCTCGCACCGGTGCCTTGCAAGTAGTCGGTGACTGGTTAATGAAATGGGGAGGAAAAACAACACCGCAACAAACATTTGTCATGGGAAGCTTTGTTGGCAGTATCACTGCTTTTATTAATAATACCGCGGTGGTTGCTGTCTTTCTTCCTATTATTGAAGATTGGTGCAAAAAACAAAAAATTCCAGTTTCTAAAATGTTAATGCCTCTGTCTTATGCGTCGATTCTAGGGGGAACAATTACCTTAATTGGAACATCCACCAATCTCTTAGCCAGTAGTTTATCGAAGCAACTGGGCTATGGTTCCTTTGGCTTATTTGAATTTACAGAAGCTGGCATTATTAAATTTATTATTGGCATTATTTATCTCAGTTTAACCTCGGCTTGGCTGTTACCGAATCGGAGTCCGACTAATAATGGTTCCTCTTATGCCCAAGAGTATCAATTAAAAGAATATGTGAGTGAATTAGTGGTTTCTCCGCGTTCTAATTTGATTAAACAAACCTTACGTTCTAGTGAAATTCAACGCAAATTTGATGTGGATGTTTTAGAAATTATTCGCGATGGGATTCATTTTTCCCAACCGCTAGCTGATAAAGTTCTCGCTGCCGGCGATATTTTATTAGTACGCGGTACGAAAGAGGAACTATTAAGAGTTCGCGACGAAAGAGGCTTAGATATCCTCCCTGATATCAAATTTCAAGATGAGAATATTGCGTCTCAATTAACCGATAATGAAGAAGGAATTGCCGAGATTTTAATTCTTTCCAATTCTCGGTTAGTGGGGTCAACCTTGAAAGATTTACGGTTTCGACAACGCTATAATGCTACGGTTTTAGCCATTCGACGGGGAGAAGAAGTATTGCGCGATCGCTTGGGACAAATTCCCCTTCGTTTTGGCGATTTATTATTAGTGCAAGGGCCGAAAGAAAGTTTATTAGGCTTTCAAACAACCCGGGAATTATTAGTCATTGAACAGGGAAATCGCGAAGGATTGCGCTTAGAAAAAGCTCCAATTGCAGTCGCCATTGGTTTAGGGGTAATTATCTTGGCGGCATTGAACCTTATGCCAATCTTAGTCAGTTCCTTGGTAGGTGTTGCCTTAATGGTACTTACAGGCTGTTTAAAACCAGGGGAAATTTACGGGGCAATTCGTTGGGATGTCATTTTTCTATTAGCCGGTTTAATTCCCATGGGCATTGCCATGGAAAAATCCGGAGCAACGGATTGGTTAGCAGACAAAATTCTATTAGTGGGTAACAATTTTTCGGGATTTTGGCTATTAATTTTTTTCTATTTTGTGACGACAATTTTGACAGAAATTTTATCCAATAACGCTTCTGTCATTTTAATGATTCCCCTTGCTGTGAAAGTAGCAGAATCATTAAGCCTAAATCCCTTTGCAATTATGTTTACCGTTACCTTTGCCGCCTCGAATAGCTTTATGACCCCCATTGGTTATCAAACCAATACCATGGTTTATAGTCCTGGGGGTTACCGCTTCCGGGACTTTACGCGTTTTGGAGCGCCATTAAGTTTACTGCAAGGAATTATTACGCCGTTTCTGGTGATTTGGCTTTATGGGTTAGAAGGATAGTTTAGGAATTACTTGAACCTCATATTCATTCTCAAAAACCGTCTTTTTATCTTCTAAATTCCATAACTCTAAAGCGCAGTCATCATTAATATCTTCTGGAACTAATTTAAGATAGAGTACTTGTTCTTGTTGAGCATAATGGCAATAAACATCAGTAATAGCACCAATTTGTCGGCGATCTAGGGCCACACCAATCCGTAGAATTGCACTTAACTGATTAACTAGCAACTTCGCATTTTTATCGGGCAGACTGCGATAATTTTCATGCTTTTTTTTGGGTTTGCTTTTGCGATGATATCGCGCTAAGTTAGCAACGATTTCTATTTCAGTTTCGGTAAACCCTAATAACTCAGCGTGACGAATTAAATAATAGGAATGTTTGTGATGGGCAGCATGGCTAATATAAAATCCGCAATTATGAAGAATTGCCGCTACCCAAAGCAGTTCTCGTTCTTTACTTCCCCAATGATGGAATTCGCCTTGGAGTTGATCAAAAATCCTTAAAGCAAAATTGGCAACCCGCTGACTATAATCCAGATTGACTTGATATTTTTGCGCAATTTTAATGACACTGCGATCGCGCACAGAACTTTGGTAGCGGAGGCGATTTTCAATTAAACCATGAGTGAGCATCCAGTTAACAATTAATCCCTCACGCAAAGCTCGTTCACAGATAGTAATTTTTTCAAGTTCCAGCATTTTCATGGTTTCTAATAAAATCATTGCCCCAGGAACAATGATTTCTGCCCGACGCCCGGACATTCCCGGCAAATCACTGCGTTTTTTGAGATCTAAAGATGCCAGTTTTTTAACAATTTCGTCTAAATCTTCTCTGCTAAAACTGTATCCTTGTAAGGGATTTGGAGTCGTATCAAATTTTTCTTGGGCATGAATAGTCGCTAAACATTCAATTGTTCCGGAAGTTCCCACTAAATGAATCGTTTCTTCTGGTTCTAAATGCGCTCTTAACTCCTCCACAGGCCGTTCCATATGTCCCCGAATATAAGCCTGTAGGTACTTTAATTCTTTGTTGCTAATGGGATCAGTGGTAATAAACTCACTGGCTAGACGCACTGCTCCCACTTTGGTACTGCTTAAATACCGGGGTTCCTGACCATTGCCCAAAATCAGTTCTGTAGAACCGCCTCCAATATCAATAATGAGATGGGATTGTTCCTGAAATTCCATGGCCGATAAAACCCCTAAATAGATGCGTCGGGCTTCTTCTTGCCCGGAAATCAAGTTAATGGTCAAGCCTAAATTGTCCCGTACCGTTTTCATAAAATCCCGACCATTGGGGGCTTCTCGCACAGCACTGGTGGCAACCGCAACAATTTCCTCCGCTTGAAAACTGCGGGCCAATTCTTGACCTCGTTGCAGGGCAGCCATGGCGCGTTCCATTGCTTCCGGCTTTAAATCCCCAGTCTCTGGATCGCGATCGCCTAATCTGACGGTGTCTTTTTCCCGGGCAATAATGTTAAATGCTGGAAGCCAGGGATCAATTTTGACAATGACGATATGAATTGAGTTAGTGCCAATATCGATCGCGCTAATAACGCGTTCTTGCATTGCATCATTGTCTTGGGCGTTTAAACTTTCCGTTTGGATGGGATAAATTGTTCTAACCATTATTGACAATCCGTGTTTCCTCTACACTGAACTGATATCGGAGTTGCTTTTTCACTCCATTCTCTCAGTCTCTTGCTATAACCTAGAAAAAAAGGCAGTCAAACAAACACATTCAGTTTATTGGATTATGGTGCAACAATACCAACAACAATCAACCTGGCAAGCAATTATAAGACTTTTACGTTGGAATAAACCAACGGGACGCTTGATATTGATGGTCCCCGCGTTGTGGGCTGTTTTTCTTGCCGCCAGAGGGACACCGCCGTTACCTTTAGTCGCAATTATTATTATTGGCAGTATTATCACCTCAGCCGCTGGTTGTGTCGTAAACGACTTATGGGATCGCGATCTGGATCCGCAAGTGGAACGCACCCGGACTCGTCCCTTAGCTTCCCGTGAATTGTCGGTAAAAGTGGGGATTGCGGTTGCCGTTATGGCGTTTATTTGTGCCGCTGGCTTAGCCTTTTATCTGAATCAGGTGAGCTTTTTCTTATCTGTCTTAGCAGTACCGGTAATCATTGGCTATCCCCTTGCCAAACGATTTTTTCCGGTACCGCAGTTAGTGCTCTCCATGGCGTGGGGCTTTGCAGTGTTAATTAGTTGGACTGCCATTACTTGTCAAGGCAAGGCCGATGTTCCTTGGCAGATTAATGCTTGTGTGGGACAAGATACTTGGTTATTATGGGGAGCAACTGTACTCTGGACGCTTGGGTTTGATACTGTCTATGCCATGGCCGATCGCAAAGATGATCGCAAAATTGGCATTCGCTCTAGTGCCTTATTTTTTGGCAACTATGCTCCGGAAGCTGTAGGAGTTTTTTTTGCCGGAACCGCAACGGCTCTAGCAATTTTAGCCCAACAAACCCAACTTCACGTTAGCTTTTGGCCGGCTTGGGGGATTGCCGTTTTGATTTGGGCTTGGCAGTATTATCGCCTGCGGCAGCCTGAAATTCCCTCAACGTTGTATAGCAATATTTTTCGTCAGAATGTTGGGTTGGGATTTATTTTATTGGCAGGAATGATTAGCGGTTCTTTATTGGCTTAATTGGCATCAGTACTAACATCAAGTAGAGACGCTATGGGGAACGTCTCTACTGGAAAACTCAATCAGAACCTTCCCTCATGAAAGATCCTTAATTGCTGCTTGAGAATTAATCTTTTCTGGGAGAGAGCAACATAATCATGTTCCGACCTTCTCGTTTGGGCGACTGTTGAATTTCCGCCGTGTCTTTCAAATCTTCAGCCATACGTTCGAGTAATTCTCGGGCGAGGTCGAGATGTTGAATTTCCCTTCCTCGAAAGTTAATCGTGGCTTTAACTTTATCGCCGCCTTTCAGGAAGCGTTTAGCTTGATTGACGCGCACCCCGTAGTCATGCTCGTCAATTTTATACCGCATTTTCACTTCCTTGACTTCAGCGTTGTGCTGTTTTTTCTTGGCTTCTCTGGCACGACGCTCTTGTTCATACTTATACTTGCCATAGTCCATGATTCGGCAAACCGGCGGGTCTGCCTTGTCACTGACAAGCACTAAGTCAAGTTCTTTTTCTTCGGCGATTCTTTGCCCTTCCTCGGGGGTGAGAACACCAAGCTGTTCTCCTTCCGTGTCAATTACGCGAATTTTGGGAAAACGAATGTTTTCGTTGATTTGTGGAAGCTGGCGATTTCGTTTTTTATTTTTCACAGGCGTTTATTGAGTTTCGGTTAGGCTTTAATTAAGTCTCACAATTGACGCTCCAACATCTGAAGAAGTTGGATTCTTAATTCAGCGAGACACCTTTAAGTTTCCAGGAATCCACTTCCTTTCCACCCAGAGGGTATTCTCTCCAAAAGCGTTAATTATCCTGTTTGGATCCGCCCGACCCTACAGTTTCTAAAATAGATTGTTTTGGTTTTACCGGTACACCTGTTAAGGTGCTAACGTTTTTATAGAGGATTTACTACCCCTCTTTTTAGTAGTTCGATTATAGCAAAAACTTCTTGATTTGTTAACTTCGAGAAATCGAATCTTTTACCCCGGCACACGCTAAATGATGGGCTGTCTTTCGAAAAAACCTCGAAATTTTATACGCCCCGTTCAATCTCTAAAGACGCTTGGTTTTACGGTGCCTTTCTATAAAATTATTCGTCTGCCATTGTAATAAGTTTGTTGGAATTTTTGCCAAATGTTAACCAACGGTTAGAGCAGGCGCCTTCTGTTTAAGAAAGCGTAATCTCTAACCCAAAAGTAACAGAAAAAAATGATTAATAGGAACCATGAATAACAGACCGCTGGATATGGGAAGACAACGGGATTGGGTATGGCGAGGATGGCAAATTCGTTATACTTACTTACGGCCGGAACAGCCCCAAGCACAAGTAAATCCGCCGCTGATTCTATTACACGGCTTTGGCGCCGCGATCGCGCATTGGCGATATAATTTACCAGTGCTCAGTGAAACTCATACGGTATATGCCCTTGATTTACTGGGGTTTGGCGCGTCTTACAAAGCAGTTGCCCGTTATGGGATGAATTTGTGGGCTGAACAAGTTTATCAGTTTTGGCGCACCGTGGTAGCTTCTCCTGCGATTTTAATCGGCAATTCTTTAGGTTCGTTAGTAAGTTTAACCGTCGCTGCGCGCTATCCTGAAATGGTCCAGGGATTAATTTTCATTAATTTGCCGGATACCCAATCCCGTTCGGAATTGCTCTCTCCTCCCTTACAGAAGGTTATCAACGGCATTGAATCCCTATTTACAGCCCCTTGGCTATTGCGAGGCTTATTTCCCATTCTGCGATCGCGCCCGGTGATTCGCCGTTGGGCCAAAATTGCCTATCCCAATGACTCGGCTTTGGATGAAGAGTTAGTGACGATTTTAACCACACCGCCTCAAGACGATGCGGCTGCCGATGCCTTTGTTGTCTTGGTTAAGTCAGCGCTTCATCCCCAATTTGCCCAGGCCGTCAAACAGTTGCTGCCCCAGCTGGACATTCCCATTTTACTGTTGTGGGGAGAGCGCGATCGGATGATTCCGCCTCGTTTTGCGCGATCGTTTATTGATCTAAATCCCAATTTAGAATTGGCAATATTGCCAAAATTAGGCCACTGTCTCCATGATGAGGCCCCAGAACAATTTCATCAGGTTATTTTGCCTTGGCTGAATCAGATCACTTGCAAGCAGTTGCCAGTGACTAAAAAAGAATGACCATTTATCACCAATCAAAAATCATCACCAATGCTCAATTAACGATTAAATTTCCTTTTAAAAAAATGGCCTCGGTTGTAATGGTCAAATCATCAATCTGGACTTGAGAACCGAGATCAAATTCCACAGGGGAGAGTTCATGATTAATTTCAATTCCTTCTACCTTGATTGGCGAAATCAATAAATGTTGAGGACTGCTGAGATTAACAGCGGCTTGAATCAAAACGGGCGTTGCAACCGAAACATTGCGTCTTCCTTGAAGGAGACATTGGTTATTGTCAAGACGAATGCTTTCCCAGTGAAAACTTGGCAGCACATCGGTTTGGAAAAGTTGACGCAATAAATCTTGTATCCCTGACTGGAGAAGCGAAGAACGTAAAGAGTCACTGAGGTGGGTTTCGGTAATGCGAAGGCGGCCTGAGAGGGGAATGGGATTGAGGGGCTGTAAGGGGCGGCCTTTTAATAATTGAGGGAGATTGACGTGAATTTTCTGCGCAGTAAGGGAAATTTGGTCAAACTGTAATCCCTTATAATTGGCAAACTCGCTTTCTAGGAAGACTTCCGGAATAATCCCCTGTAACAATTGCGGATCGCTGCTGGTAATGTGAAGATGTAATCCTTCTAGATGGTCTAATTGAGAATATAGCCAAACCCGTAAAGCAGGGGTCAAAATTGTCGTTAGAAAATGACTCTGATTAAAGATCATGATTAAAGAATCGTTAACGAACCTTGATTAAAATTGTTTAGGGTGGATTAAGGAGTTGCCTTATGGAACGGGTGCAAAAAATTCTCTCGCAATGCGGGGTGGCTTCACGCCGCCAAGCAGAGAAGATGATGCTCGCTGGGCGAGTGCATGTTAACGGCAAAGTTGCCGAACTAGGACAAAAAATTGATCTTAGGCGCGATCGCGTGACGGTTGATCAGCAACTAATCACGCCCAATCACCGTCCAAAGGAACTCTATATTTTAATCAATAAACCGCCGGGGGTGGTTTCGAGTTGTCATGATCCCCAAAATCGCCGTACCGTTCTCGATTTACTTCCCAATTCTCTCAAAAAAGGACAAGGATTACATCCTGTTGGGCGACTTGATATTAATTCCACCGGTGCCTTACTCTTAACCAATGATGGAGACTTAACTCTTCATCTCACCCATCCTCGCTATCATTTGCCCAAAACCTATGAAGTTTGGGTCAAGCATCGCCCTTCTCAGTCTGTGCTGGAACAATGGCGCAATGGCGTCATCCTGGATGAAAAACAGACGTTGCCTGCCCAGGTGAAGGTATTGAAACGGGAGCGCCAACGCACGTTGCTAGAGATCATTCTCACAGAAGGAAAAAAGCGTCAAATTCGGCGAGTGGCTGAACAGTTAGGCTTTCCCGTTGTTGCCCTCCATCGCAGCGCCATCGGCGCCATTAAACTTCAAGATAACGATCAATTTTTATCGCAACCTGGGAACTATCGTTTTTTAAATCACGAAGAAATTCGCTATCTCAAACAATTTTCCAAGCAATCTATAGCAGGTTAGTATTATGTTGACTGAAAATATGCAATCCCCATCCATGAATCCTCAACAACAACAAGTGGAAAAACTCCGAGAACTAGGCTCACAACTCCGCCAAGTTCGTGAAGAACAATCAATTTCCATTGATGAAGTTGCTACGAAAACTCGGATTCAGGCGCGGTTGTTGGTTGCCATTGAAGAAGGAGATTTAGAGCGTCTTCCAGAACCGGTTTATATCCAAGGTTTAATCAAACAATTTGCAGAAACCTTGGGGTTAAACGGTAGAGAATATGCTTCTGCCTTTCCCACTGGAACTCAAACCTATACAATCACTCCCTCGTGGCGACAACTCCCTGCCACTCAACTTCGCCCTCGCCACCTCTACGTTATTTATATTCTCTTAGTTATTGCTTCCGTTAGCGGGCTGTCTTATTGGTTTGACCAACGTTCTGCTGAAAAAAACACGCAACAGGAAACAACTCAGCAACAAGTAGAGCAAGAACCAATTGCCGGTCAGCCAGAAGCCAAATTAGGCTCGGTTAATTCCCCTGCTTCTCAAGACAGCTCTCAAGCCAGTTCTCAACCCCAAAGTCAGACCGAGCCAGTAGAGGTAAAAGTGTCTATTAAGCAAGACTCTTGGATACGAGTCATTAGCGATGGTGAAACAGTTTATCAGGGAACTCTCGCAAAAGGACAAAATCAAACTTGGACAGCCCAGAAGCAACTCACCCTAAAGGCAGGCAATGCCGGAGGAGTCATGGTGGAATACAATCAACAATCCCCTCAAGTGCTTGGCATGGCAATTCCGGCCAAGTGAAAAAAGTTACCTATTCTCCCCAGAATTAGGGACAGCAACGAGAGGAGAACCATCCCAAGATTCTAAAACAAAGCCGGCATCTTCAATCATTTGCCAGTCTTGTTGTGCCGATTGTCCCGATGTGGTCAAATAGTCCGCGACAAACAGGGAGTTGGCCGGATATAGTCCTAAAGGCTGCAAAGAGCGCAGGTGTACTTCTCGCCCGCCAGCGATTCGGATTTCTCTTTCCGGAAGCAAGAATCGATAAAGGCAAAGGACTCGCAAGCAAAACTGGGGCGTTAACTGGGAAGGTGGATTTTCTCCGAATGGGGTTCCGGGGATGGGAATGAGAAAATTTACAGGAATGCTTGTGATATTTAACTCTCTAAGCGAGAGAGCTAGATCAATTATATCATCAGTTGATTCTCCCATCCCAATAATGCCGCCGGAACAAGTTGTCATTCCAGCGTCTTTTACTTGATTGACGGTGGTCACGCGATCGCTGAAGGTATGCGTAGTACAGATTTGGGGATGATAATTTTGGGAGGTATTCAGATTATGGTTAACGCGATCAACCCCGGCATCGGCCAACCGCTGGGCTTGTTGATTGTCCAGCAATCCCACACAAGCACAAATTTTTAGGTTATGTTGACCTTTGATGGTTTCCACGGCTTCGCAAATTTTGCTGAGGAGAGACTCACTCGGAGTACGCCCGGAAGTTACGAGACAAAATGTTCCCGCTTTTAACGCTGCTGCTTGGGCGGCGGCATCAAGAATTTTATCTTTGGTAAGCAGGGGATATTTTTCAATTTCTGCTGTCGAAATTTTTGACTGGGAACAATAATGGCAATCTTCAGGACATAAGCCGCTTTGGGCATTGAGTAAAAAGTGGAGACGCACCCGATTTTGCCAATATTGATAACGAACTCGGTAAGCGGTGGCGAGTTGCGATAATAATTCTTCGTTTGGGGCGGTTAATACCGTTTTTGCTTCTTCTCGGCTTAGACGATCCCCAGCGAGTGCTTTATCAGCCAGAACATTCCAGTCCATTTTGGTCATTGTTAATTGCTTGTTATCGCCAATGATTATCCCATCTGGGCTAAGTTCCAATCTGGGCGCAAATTTTGAGCTTGACGCAGATAGGGATGAACAATTTCCCAGTTGGGATTAGCGGTATTCACATGAATTAAAAAGCGAATACAGCGGGGTAAACTGCCTTCAACATACATTTGCTGAACATCCAGCAGTGCTACATTATCCCAGTTGGGACGCTCTCGTGCAATACTTGCCGGAAAAATGGCATCTAAATCCTGAGTTGTACTAAATACCGCGCTGATAATATCCTCAGGGTCAAGGTGGTTTCGTTGTTCTAGTTCGTCAAGCAGTTCGGTGACTGCTTCTCGGATGGCTTCTACCGTATTTTCAGACGCTGTTGTTGCCCCGCGAATCGCTCGCACTTTCCACTCCGCCACGAAGTTTCCTCCCTTTGTTGTCATCAGTTTGCGTTTAAGGTCGATATAACCATAACGGCTGCCCGTTTGTGGCTAGTTCAAATTCTAGCCAATCTCTGGCTGATTTCCAGGTTAAATTGCCATCAACTTGATTGCCGCTTGGCAATAGCCGCCTTAAAGGGGATTTTTTCTCTTCAATATCGACACATTTGGTTTTATCGGGATTGAGATCAGCGAGTTCTGCAACCCAGCGGCGGGCATCTTCTTCGCTGCCGAGGCGATCCACGACGCCAAATTCTTTAGCTTGTTCGCCGCTGAAAATGCGTCCATCAGCAAACCCATGAACTGCTTCTACACTAAGATTCCGAGCTTCGGCAACTGTTTGGACAAATTGGTTATAGCTAGTGTCGATTAGAACCTGCAAAATTTGCTTTTCTTCATCGGTCAGTTCGCGATCAAAGGACAGAATATCCTTATAAGGCCCTGATTTAATGACTTTAAAAGAGACACCGATTTTGTCGAGAAAGCGTTCTAAATTGTTCCCGCGCAAAATGACACCAATACTGCCGGTAATGGTTCCGGGGTTGGCAACGATTTTTTCGGCGCCCATACCGACATAAACCCCTCCTGAGGCCGAAAGATTGCCGAAACTGGCAACAATTTTTACTTTGTCTTGCAGACGTCGCAGGGCACTATAGATTTCTTGGGAGTCGCCAACGGTACCGCCGGGAGAGTCGATGCGCAACAGAAGGGCTTTCCATTTTTGTTCTTCGACGGTTTTGAGCGCTTTTAAAACACGCTGGCGAGTTTCGGACGCGATCGCGCCTGTAATTTCAATTCGAGCAATTTTTTTCCCTCGTCTTTTACCAATCAACCAAACCATAGATTTTTATACGGCGATTTGAACTTTTTATTGTAACCCAAGGAGGAAGTTGCTGACTGTCTCGTGATCCCAAGGATTATACAAACCTTCTTAATAAAACTATACAATAATCACAACAGTTGTCGTTAATTGAGAGTGACATGGAACTGAAACCCAATCAACCGCGCACTTTTTTGTTTCCGTTGGCATTAATCGCCCCGTTTTTCCTATGGGGCACGGCTATGGTAGCCATGAAAGGCGTAATTCCCAACACCACTCCTTTATTTTTAGGAGGGATTCGCATTCTCCCGGCAGGAATTTTCGTGCTGATCGCAGGGTTGCTTTTGAAGCGTCCCCATCCCCAAGGATGGTTGGCCTGGGGCTGGATTAGCGTGTTTGCCCTAGTCGATGGCGCTTTATTTCAAGGGTTTCTAGCAGAAGGGTTAGTGCGAACTGGGGCTGGCATCGGTTCGGTGATGATTGATACGCAGCCGTTGACGGTGGCCTTATTATCCAGTTTATTATTCGGCGATCGCGTGCGGAAAATCGGTTGGCTGGGACTTCTGTTCGGGCTTGTTGGTGTGAGCTTAATTGGCTTGCCCGATGAATGGATTTGGCAAGGATGGCAGGGCAATTTTACCGCTTTCGAGGTGAATGGGGCCCGTTTGTTGGAAAATGGGGAATCGTTAATGCTGTTAGCCTCTTTATCCATGGCAGTGGGGACAATTCTAATCCGCTATGTCTGCCGATATGCCGATCCGGTGATGGCCACAGGTTGGCATATGATTTTCGGAGGCATTCCCTTATTTGTTCTTTCCGGCATGACGGAAAGCCAGCAATGGCAACATCTCAATTTTGAAGACGGCATGGCCATGGCCTATGCGACCATTTTCGGCAGCGCGATCGCCTACGGCATTTTCTTTTATATCGCCTCCATTCGCAATTTAACCAGCTTTTCCGCCTTGACCTTTTTAACACCGGTTTTTGCTTTGCTGTTTGGCAATTTATTATTAGCGGAAACGCTTACGCCGTTGCAATGGCTCGGTGTGGGATTTACATTGGTTAGCATTTATTTAATTAATCAACGGGAAAAACTCTCACAGTTGCGACAAAAATTTGTGGTGAAAAAAGAAAAATGGAAAATCGAAAATGTAGAATAAAAAGCGTTTTCAAGCATCGGTTGTTATTCAATCCCAATGAGCGAGCGACAGCAAGAGTTTCAAAAAGCTTACGAAAAAGGCAAAAAAGCGTTGGAATACGGACGCTACCAGATTAGTATTGAGCAGCTGGAAAAAGCCAAAAAACTGATCAATCCTTCTTCTAAATTGGGGGGAGAAGTGCGGCTTTGGTTAGTGAGCGCCTATCAAGCCGCCAATGACATGAAACGCGCGATCGCGCTGTGCCAAGAGTTAGCCAAACATCCTTCTCCTGAAATTCGCAAACAAAGCGAACGCATCCTTTACATTCTCCAAGCGCCGGCCTTAAAGCGTCCTGAGGAATGGCTAACCAAAATTCCCGATTTATCCCAACTCTCAGACGACCAAACCAAAACCGGCCGCTATCGCCCTGCTGGCCGCGTTCAATCTCGCAAAGGCAAACAAATAGAACCGGAACCCATTGATCCCAGCCAAATCAATACCAAGGATAATCAATTTATTTGGGTGGCATTGTTGGGGATTATCGCATTGTTCATTTTGTTTAACTAATTTCTTGCAAAACCTATCATGGAAACATTTTTATCCCAAAATGAACAGCAGTGCAATGCCTAAAAGTGCAATCAAAACGCCTAGAATCGCGCGAAGGGTAATGGTTTCTTTAAGAAAGGCGGCGATGGGAAGCACAAAAAGCGGACTAGTAGAACTTAAGGTCTGAGCAACCCCAGTGGCAGAAAATTTGAGGGAAATTTGCTGCAGCCAAATCCCTAAGTAAGTGCTGGCAAAAGCTGTGATGAAAATAATTCCGACTAAACGCCAAGACCATTGCCAAGAGGGAAGTTTCAATTAGGCAACGGTTACAGCAGGCGCCTTCCGTTTAGGAAGGCGTAATCTGTGGCTGCTTCGGGCCAGAAGCAGGGGGATAAGAGATAGCGTGCCTGCACTGAGACGGATGAGCGTACTCCAAAGCGGGTCGAGATCAAAATCGGTTAGCGCCGCGCGAGAGAGAACTGCCCCCACTGCCTGCGCGATCGCGCCTCCCAATCCAAACCAAATGCCAATTTTCAGACTGCTGAGGGAAATATCTTGATTGCTGGTGCGTTCGCTAATGACGGTAGCTACTCCAACCAGCGTTAGCAAAATGCCAAGCCAAGCATAAAGGGAGAGGGTTTCCTGGAGAAAAATCAGGGCAATAATGGCAGCCAACGGCGGTGCTAGGGTTTCAAACAACAGGGCTCGCCTGGCGCCTAAATATTTCAAACTGGAGAAAAAGACGGTATCGCCAAAGCCAATGCCAATGATGCCGCTACCGACAAGGAACAACACCGGGGTCAGAGGAAGCGAGGCAACGGCATTTTTTGTGACAATTGCCGTAAAAGCAAGAAGAAAGAGCGCGATCGCGCCCTTGAGAAAATTGAGCAATAAAGGGGAAATCTGCTGTCCAAGGCGACTGTAAATTACCGAAGAACTGGCCCATAAAAAGGCCGCCAATAACGCAGCCAACTCCCCTTGCCATTCAACCATAACGATCAACTAGATAGCCTTATGGGGGTGGGAGTGTTGTTTCGCCTTCTCCTCGGTGCGAACAATCCGTTCGGCATTAAGCACCCGTTTCCGTTTTGTGGAGTGGTTAAGATCGTCGCGCAATGTTCCTAGCGGAAATGAGGATTGGAGATGTTCATGAGACTTATACGTGCGGACAGCGGCAATAATGCGTTCCGTGAAATCTGTGCCAAAATCGGCATCTTGGGGAAAGTCGTCTGGTTTGATTAAATTTTGTCCATCAAATACTTCTTTAACCGGCTTGGCCGCCACCATTTGATAAGAAGTCGGTGCCCCTCCCAAAACGGATTCTAAACTAGAAGAAGGAAGCGGTTCAATAACTTTCACTTCCTTAGTTTCCCCCTCTTCCCGAATGAAGCAAGTTGCGACACCAAATACGCAATAGTCATCGGCAGAGATTTCCGGGGCATTGCTAAATAACATCGTGTCTGTGGTCATAATTGAGTTTTTTGGCGTCCCATAACAGTTTCTTCTTTTAGGATGATCTTGACAAACTTTCTGTCTGATATCCTTTTTAGGCAAATATTCGTTGCAATTGGGACGAAGGAGATAAGGTTTTATGAAAATCGGTTTAATGGGGACGGGATTAATGGGACAGGCAATGGCGCGAACCTTATTCGCTGCCGATGTTTCGATTATGGCGTATAATCGCACCCTGGAAAAACTGGACCCGCTCAAACAGGAAGGAATTGAAATTGCTGATTCCCCGAGTGCGCTAGTCTCCAGTTGCGATTGCATTATTTTAATGTTGGCGGATGCAACGGCCATCAAAGACGTCTTGCTCTCATCCGAAACCGCGAAACAGTTATCCGGGCGAACCATCATTCAAATGGGAACGATCGCGCCCCGAGAAAGCCAACAGCTACAGGAACAAATTACAGCCCAAGGATGCGACTACTTAGAAGCGCCGGTTTTAGGGAGTGTTCCCCAAGCCCAGTCGGGATCGTTGCAAGTCATGGTGGGGGGCACACAACAACAGTTCGATCAGTGGCAAGACCTCCTCTCTCATCTTGGCAAACCCTTTTTAGTGGGAGCAGTGGGAAAAGCTACAACTTTGAAACTCGCGTTGAACCAATTAATTGTCTCGCTAACGGGCGCATTTTCCCTAAGTTTATCCTTTGTGCAGCAAGAAGGAGTGGATGTGGAAACCTTTATGGAAGTGTTGCGAGGCAGTGCTTTGTATGCCCCCACCTTTGATAAGAAACTGAAACGAATGGTAAATGAAGACTATAGCAATCCCAACTTCCCCACCAAACATCTTCTCAAAGACACGCGGCTATTTTTGGAGGAAGCCAAATCCGAAGGATTAACCGTTTCTTCCTTACAAGGAATGGAAACTGTTTTAGAAGCAGCTTTCGATCTCGGGTTAGCTGATGAAGATTATGCCGCTTTGTTTGAGGTCATTAAATCTCATAAAAATTGACGCCATTTGATGTGAGTTTTAAGGTGAATGATTTCTATGATTTGGAAGCGATTCATCCGGCTGACCAACCGGCAGTGGGAGAAAAAGCGATCGCGCTAAGCCGGTTGTATCAACAGGGATATCCGGTTCCCCCGGCAGTGGTGGTGGGGCGGCATGTCTTAGCCTCTCTGTTCCCTGACACCAGTCAGTTTAATCAAAATTTCAACCATTATGAAACCCTGCAGCAAACAGCGCAACAACTCTCAGAACAAGTTCAGAATGCCGATTTAGGAGAAGAGTGGCTTGAGCAGCTGTATCAGAAAGTTGCAACTTTGGAGGCGGAAACCCTAATTTTACGACCTTCTCTCATTGCTCCAGTTCCCGCTTCTGCTGTTTCCGGTTTATTGACCTCGCAATGCTGTTTCTGCAACCCAACGGACTTGGCATGGGGACTAAAACAGGTTTGGGAACGCCTATTTCGGGCGCCTAATTTATTTTACTGGCAACAACAGGGGATTCAGTGGGAGCAACTGGGATTAGCTGTGATGATTCAACCCATTGCCAACGCGATCGCGTCTGGGATTTTGCAGGTTACGGAAAAACAATGGCAAATTCAGGCAGTCTGGGGATTAGGACACAGTTTAGTGCAAGGAGAAGTGTTGCCCGAAACTTATGAAATTGATCCGGCTACGGGACAATGGCAACTTCACCAACTGGGATATCAACCTCGCATCTATCATCTCCGCGGCAAGGAGTCGGCTTCTTTATTAACGGTTAGTTCCCCAACAGAAGAACCGGAAAAAGCTGTTTTAACCCCGGAACAACTGTCTCAATTAATCAATTTGGCCACTCAATTGCAGGAAACAACTTCTGATCCCTTTCGATGTGAGTGGACCTTAGTGCCGCAATCCTATTCTAAGCTATACTTAACGCAATTTTCAGTTGCAAAAACATCCTCTCCAACATTTACCGTGACAACAGAATCAACATCCCATTTAATTGTTCAAGGGATCGGTTCCGCAAAGGGCCAGGCAACAGGAAAAGTTTATGTGGTAGGACAAGATGATAATCAAGGGTTTCCCACCGGCGGCATTTTAGTCGCCAAGCGTATTACGACTCAGACTTTGCCGTTGATGAAAGCTGCTGGAGGTTTAGTTGCTGAACTGGGGGGAATAACCTCTCATGGAGCTATTTTGGCGCGGGAATTGAATATTCCTGCTGTTGTGGGCGCTCAGGGGGCAGTGGAAAAACTTGCAAGGGAAGACAAAGTGACCATTGATGGGGATAAAGGAGAGGTATGGCGTTGTTCTCAGCAAGAAGATCCCCCCGTTGAGGCGACTTCCGATGCCGCGAGCGAGCAACCGGCAAGGGAGAATGCCACCTTAGCCACGCAGTTAATGGTTAATCTGTCTCAGCGCGATCGCGCCGCTGCACTGGCTCAATCTCCTGTAGATGGCGTGGGATTGCTGCGTTCGGAATTGATGTTGTTGGAATTGTTGAGGGAACAATCCTTATCAACTTGGCTGCGTTCCGATTACCGGGAAACATTTATTCAGCAGATTGCTCGTTTAATCCGCGAGTTTGCTGACGCTTTTTTTCCCCGTCCGATTTTCTATCGCTCCACAGATTGGCTCAGTGTCCAACAGCAAGATCCGATGCTCTTAGGGGAACGGGGAACGTATAGCTATGTTAAGAATTCTGATTTCTTTTCAGCCCAGATGTTTGCCCTCCGAGCCTTACAGGATCAGGGCTATTCCAATATTAACCTTATTCTACCCTTTGTCCGCGATGTAGCGGAAGTGAAATTTTGCAAAACGTTACTAAACGACATTGGTTTAGCCGAGAGTTGTCAAATTTGGATGATGGCAGAAGTGCCTTCTGCGGTGTATTTGCTGCCCCAGTATATTGAAGCGGGAATCGACGGCATCGCCATTGGCACCAATGATCTGACGCAATTGTTATTAGGAGTGGATCGGGAACAAGGAGAATTTCGAGACCATTATAATGAACGACATCCTGCTGTTTTAGCGGCTTTAAAAGCCTTAATTGAGACAGCCCGGGAACAAGGAATTCCTTGCTCGATTTGTGGACAAGGCGTGGTACTGTATCCGGAATTAGTGGATCAATTAGTCCGTTGGGGGATCACAACCATTTCTGTAGAAGAATCCGCCATACGAACCGTTTATCGCGCGATCGCGCGATCGGAAAAACGCCTATTGCTAGAGGCGGCGCGACAACAACACAAATCCTAGACGCGCTTATGCAAGAGAATCTTCTTCTCGAAAGCCGCGAAGCGGAGACGCTTTTTCCGTTTCCGTCAAGCCTTTTCCCTGCAATAAAACATTAAAACCGCCTAATCCCATGGGATCAATCAGTTGATGCAGGGCATCCCGACGTTGCAACACTTTCCTGACATTGAAGCCGCCTTGGGAAAGCTCGTTAAGACGATTGCCTAATCCTAACGCCATTAAAAATAGGGCTTGTTGAGTCAAACCTAATGGTTCTAAATGATAGTGTTTGCCGTAGGTTTCTAGGGCCGTAAAATCAACATGGGCGGTAATATCTTGTTTGCCAATTAATAAGTAGGGATCGTTATGACGTTGATGCTGGAAATAACATTGAAGCGTTCCTTCATCCCGTTGCGGATTATAGTATTTAGCTGCGGAATAGCCATAGTCAATGGTCAGAAGATATCCTTGTTGTAAATAATGAGAAATTGTTTTTAGCCAAGGAATAATTGCTAAATTTACTTCTGTTCGGAAACCATCGGGATAATCTGAAGAGGGGAAAGAAATGCCGACGGTTTGGAAATAGTCTTTTAGCTGAGAGGTAGAAGGGTCATCGGTTATTTCTGTGAAGGGAGACATGTTTTCTGTTTCAGAAAGCGTCACATAAATCTCTTTGAGTGTTTGATTTTCAATTTCGATCCGATGCACGGGAAACGCATCAACTAATTCGTTAGAAAAACAGCAGCCAACAATTGAATTTTCCGGTATATTTTCTAAAGTTTCCCAAGTAATCTGCCAGTTTTGCAGCGTCTTTTTTTGTTCTTGTTTTAAAGCGGGAGAAGACTCAATAATACGATATTGCAAACAATTAAAAAAATCAGAATATTTTTGAAATAAATAACTTAAAATATCATGGGCAAGTTGGCCTTTTCCAGCGCCAATTTCAACTAAGTCAAAAGAATTTGGTTTTCCTAACTTTTCCCACATTTCAATAAATTGTTCCGCTAACAATTCACCGAAATCGCTGCCGAGAGAAGAAGCGGTAAAGAAGTCTCCAGCTTTGCCAATATCAGCAATCCCAGAAGTATAATATCCCTGTTGCGGATGATAGAGAACTAAGTCCATGTATTCGGCAAACGTTATTTGTTGTTGGGGAGAACTTGCAATTTGATCTTGGATAATTTCAATTAAGTGGGTATTGGGTTCGGGCTGATTCATGGATAAACTAAAAATTAAATGAATGAGTCCATACTAGTAGTTCCAGTTTAGTCATATTAGGCGACAGGTGAACTCACCCGCGGCTAATCCCTATCGGGATGTAGTCGGGGCTTCCTTATCCTTCCAAAGGACAGATAAGGTAACGGGAGTTCTCCGTTTGGATGAGGAACTTTTGCCATCATCCAACTGACCGTCATTTCTGCGAATCAGTTTTAATTTCGGGGCCCAGTATCTAGCACCAATGTTGTAACTAGCTGATA
>PXPI01000022.1 GCA_003021905.1 Cyanobacteria bacterium SW_9_44_58
TCCGAAAATCAATTGAATAAGGTTGCATGGACACGCTTATTTTAATCTACTGTCTTTCCTTCTCAGTGTATCTTATTGGTCTGAGAATTGCTATATTTAGAACGAGAAGTTCCCGGATATGAGGGATTGGAATATAGTGCTCAGCTTCTTGAAGCAGCACTGCAGGCAAGAAACAGTTTTTTGGGAATTGAAGAAATTGAGTTTCAATATCGAGGATCTTTGCAACAGCAATTTTATAATAAAGTTTTTGAGCTACTTTCACAAAATTTATCTCAAACGATCTTTTTAAAGATGCTAGAAAGACTAGTAAAGCAATATCAAGCAAACTTAAAATCAGAAGAAGGAAAAATTGCTTTGCAAACTTATTTAGAAGAATTTCAGTCTCTGGCTTCTAATAACGAGTTAGGAATTAAACTCTTTTATGAATTTAAGCGCAACAATTTTAAAGATTTTTTTATAGCAATTATTGAACTCATGGAGTACACCGTTTAAGCTTTAGGGCGTTTTTGTACCTATTTTTCTGTACCTCACCTGACTGGGAAATGTTATAATTTTACAAAAAATCTTTAAATTGGTACAAAATTTTTATACCAAACAAGTACATGAAGCTGACTCATTTTTAGTAGCTGTTAAATTCAATTACGATCTCTTTCAAGAGTTAGGCGATATTATCAAAATTCCTAAACATCAAGATAAACCGGAAGGATATGCCAAAGTACTGCAATATCTTGTACTAGTCAATCATTATCAACGTTCTTATCGTATGCTAGAGGAATTACTTTGCCAATTGCGAAAGTGGTATTTCCCTTATAAAAAAATTCTGGCAATACGCCAGCATTATAATTCAAAAGATTATAAACAACCGTCCGAGTTTAAAAAGGCAATTCCTGGCTTAAGCTTTTACCAAAAATATCGGCTTTGGTTATTAAATTCAATGATGAATAATGCTTCCAGAACCAAGGTATCTAATGAGGCTAATGAGGCTAGGTCGTATATTCTGCGTTAATACGAACATAATTATAGCTGAGGTCGCAACCCCAAGCCTTGCCAACACCATCGCCATTGCCAAGATGAACGCTAATTGTCACAGGATTATCGACAGTTTGCGTAAGAGTCCTGTTTTGATCCACTGATATATCGTTACTATTATTGGTAGCAATAAAGTTTTCAGAAGAAGAATTACTTGCAATTTCACTTAAATAGGCACTAGCAGCCGCGCGATCAAACGCTACAGGTTGTCCGTTTTCCATTAACAGAAAGTCTCCCAGCTTGATCTGTAAGTTTTCCTGCTGAAAATTGACCCCTGCCCGTCCAGCCGCAGCTGCAATTCGTCCCCAATTGGGATCGCGCCCGAAAATAGCAGATTTAACCAGAGAAGAACCGGCAATGGTTTTTGCCACTTGCTGAGCTGATTTTTCATCAGGTGCGCCTGTGACTTGCACTTCTATTAAACAGGTTGCCCCTTCGCCATCTCGCGCAATGGCTTTAGCAAGGTGCTGACAAACTGCTGTAAGCATGGCTTCTAGTTGATCGGCCCTTTCTCCCGGTTCGGTAATGGCTGGGGTACGGGATTGCCCATTGGCCAAAGCAAGGAGACAATCATTGGTACTGGTATCCCCATCTACCGTAATCTGATTAAAGCTTCGCTGGCTTGCCCGTTGTACCATTTCTTGCCAAAGATGCGTAGAAACGGCGGCATCACAGGTTACAAACGCCAGCATCGTTGCCATGTTGGGATGAATCATCCCCGAACCTTTGGCCATCCCCCCAATGCGTACTGGACGATTATTAAACTTAGTTTCCAAAGCAATGGTTTTGGTGACTAAGTCAGTGGTGAGAATCGCTTCCGCTGCTGCCTCACTGTCGGTATCCGAGAGGGCTTCTACCAAGGGGGGAATCCCTTCCCGGAAAGCCGCCATATTCATGCGTTGACCAATTACGCCGGTGGAGGCAATTAAGACTGCTTCTGGATCAAGTTTTAGCTGTTGCGCCAGTAAGTGAACACTTTCGACGGCATCTTGCCATCCCTGTTGCCCAGTGGCGGCGTTGGCTTGCCCAGCATTACAGAGAATGGCTTGGGCTGAGGCGTGTTTTTGCAGTTGTTGACGGCAATAATCGACACAGGCGGCGCGAACTTGAGAGGTGGTAAAAACGCCAGCCGCGATCGCGCTCGTTTCGGAAAAAATCAACGCCAGATCCGGTTTTTGAGAAGATTTAAATCCGGCAGTAATGCCAGCAGCTTGGAAGCCTTTGGGGGCAGTCACCCCTCCCGGAATAATGCGGTAATCGTTCATGTTCAATTGGATTTTCGGCAATGGGGAGATCAGAGAGAGATGGTGAAATGACTAATTACGCCTTCACTGTCTCACCTTCTCTCCCACTGGATCAACCATTCAGTTTTTGAGCTAAAAGTTGATTGGTTAATTTGGGATCAGCCCGGCCACTGGTACGTTTCATTACTTGACCCACAAAGAACCCTTGCAGTTTGGTTTTGCCGCCGCGATATTTTTCCACTTCGTTGGGATGATCCGCTAATACTTGATCGATAATGGGTTCTAATTCACTGCTATCAGAAATTTGCGTTAAGCCCTTGCTTTCCACCAATTCTTTGGGAGAACCGCCTTGGGTGAACAATTCCGGGAGAATTTCTTTGGCAATTTTCCCATTGATGGTTCCTTCATCAATGAGGTTCACCAATTCGGCAAGACCTTCCGGTTTTAGGGAAAGTTCACTAATTCTTAGTTTATTTTCGTTGAGATAGGCGGCAATGTCTTGCGTTACCCAGTTTGCCACTTGTTTGGGATCGGCATTGTTGGCAATCGCCGTTTCAAAATATTCCGCCACATCGCGATCGTCAGTTAATACGCCGGCATCATATGCTGATAACCCTAACTCAGTTTCAAAACGGTGACGCTTTTGGGCAGGAAGTTCAGGAAGTTCTGATTGCCACTGTTCTAACTGTGCTTTAGAAACTTTAATGGGAGGCAGATCAGGTTCGGGGAAATAGCGATAGTCGCTAGAGCCTTCTTTACTCCGCATACTCACCGTGACTTGTTTTCCTTCTTCCCACAAGCGGGTTTCTTGGGTTAAGGCTTCCCCATTTTCCAGGGCTTTAATTTGCCGGTCAATTTCATAGTCAATGGCTTTCTCAATGGCATTGAAGGAGTTCATATTTTTAATTTCCACCTTCGTGCCAAAGTCATTGGTTTCTACAGGGCGAACGGAAACATTAACATCGCAACGCAGTGATCCTTCCTGCATATTTCCGTTACTGACGCCCAAATAGCGAATAATGCGCCGCAACTCTTGGGCATATTCCGCTGCTTCTTTCCCCATGCGAATATCTGGTTCCGACACAATTTCTAATAAAGGGACACCAGCGCGATTAAAATCGACTAAGGAATGGGTGGAACCCGAGAGGCGATCGCTGCCGACGTGAACTAATTTTCCGGCATCTTCCTCCATGTGCAGCCGGGTAATGCCAATTGTTTTGCGAATAGGCTCACTGCCAGGTTTTTCGGCGATTTCAATTTCTAGCCAACCGTGTTCGGCAATGGGCAGATCGTACTGAGAAATCTGATAATTTTTCGGCAAGTCGGCATAGAAATAATGTTTCCGGTCAAATTTACTGTAGGGCGCAATTTGGCAGTTGAGGGCCAGGCCGGTTTTCACTGCCGACTCCAACACTTTTTGGTTTAAAACCGGCAACACGCCGGGATAACCTAAGCAAATGGGAGAAATATTCGTATTGGGAGGTGCCCCAAACTCAGTGGAGACGGGGCTAAAAATTTTGGTGGCGGTATTGAGTTGGCAATGGGTTTCTAACCCAATGACTGCTTCATATTGGGTTTTGGCCGGTGCGGCAGTTGTCATGAAAACCTCCGTGGTCGCGTTTTGGGAGTAACTTCATTAATTTTGCAGTTGGTGTCTCTTCTATTGTATCGTTCTATCTTTAGAGTGAAGTTAAGTCTCTTCTTTTTGATAGAGGCTAAGGCGACTATATTAGGTTTTAATACAATTGATATGTGTATTTTAAGCTAAATTGTTTTCTGTTAACTTAAAACCAATGGGGATCAAAAAAATCTCCAATCAAAATGTTTCAAAACTTGATAGTAAATTTGGAGGAGTATAGGCCATGACAACAATTGCATCTCAACCCTTGACTAGTGAAAAAAATATGTTGCTTTGCCATTTTTTCAACGAGAAAAATCAAGTCGTTATTGCTCGCATTAGCAATATCCCAAACTGGTATCTAGAAAGGGTCGTATTTCCTGCTCAACGTTTCCTATTTGAGGCGCCAGAGGGAGCGGTTTTAGAAATTCATTCTCCTGAAACAGCGACAATTCAGGAAGATACCATTCCTTGCCATGAACTGTCGGTTAAGGAAGGGGCAATACAAAATTAATTGTTCTTGCCTCAATCAGGGAGACTGGAGTTAGGCTAAGACCTGTAATTATTAGGGGAAGCGTTTTTAGTAGAACAGTTGATTCTGAAGGGGAATTGTGATTTATAACAAGCTAATTGAGTTGCGCTACAGGGGAGTTATGACTTAATTGCTTGAATGTGTTTTGGTGAATTCAATTGCCATTATTGACTGATTTAATCTAATATGATTTTTATTGTATTTTGAGTGAGCATTGATTATTTTCTATTTTTTGATCCATTTCATGGAAGAATTGCTAGTAGAAATAAGTTATATGAATCACATTAAAAAAGCTAACAGCGCGATCGCGGGGTAAGTGCAGAATCTTTTTAAATTCCCTACACTGGATTTATAGCAATTCTCAGACCAATAAGGTACACTGAGAAGGAAAGACAGTAGATTAAAATAAGCGTGTCCATGCAACCTTATTCAATTGATATTGATTTTC
>PXPI01000023.1 GCA_003021905.1 Cyanobacteria bacterium SW_9_44_58
AGCGGTTGCCAACTCCCTATTCTTAACGCTTCATTCTCTTTGCGAAGCTGAATTAACGCCCGATAGAAATTTAAGATGGAATTTTGCTCAGCTAACTCTGTCTAACATTCACGGTTTGATAGTTATCATGCACTGGCAACCAGGGAGTAACCTCTTTACCGAAACTAAATCCGGACTAAATCCGGCATGGGCAGAATAATCCCATTGCATTATTGGGGAAGATTCGTTATTTGTCATTAAATGAGTTTCTTTCTAGTTTATGTTGATTTCAAGTTTTTGATGCGCTAATTTGCCGGAATAACTAATTATTAAATCAAATTTTATTTCTCGGTTTTTGCGATTTTTCACCTACCTTAATGCTTAAAAAACATCAGTTATTTTCTAGAAAAAGTTCCAGTTAAACTTGTTAACTGATTAACAAATTCTCGACTGGAACCAAGCCCAGGGAGAGAAACATTCCATCGACGCATCCCTAAAGGAAGCCCTACCAACAGAATCAACAATAGACTTGAAACCAGAATAGTTCCCAGAATGGATGTTGTGAGAGATTGGCCAAGATAACTAAACATGAGTGTTGGCGGTGTCATTCCCAGCAAGGTAGCAATCGCGTAGCTTTGAGCCGGCAATTTGGCGATTCCGGAACCATAACTGATGAATCCAAAGGGCAGTACCGGCAATAAGCGAGTAAAGAAAACGAACCAAGCCGCATACTTTTCCTGATAGGTTTGTCCCCATTCCATTTTTTGTCCAGTGAGGGCTTGAATCGCAGGATTGCCTAGCGTTCGACCAATCGAATAAGCAAATAAACCGCCCACAAAACCGCCCATCACACTATACAGTCCTCCCAGCGGGAATTCCCAAACAGCACCGCCAGCAACAACAAGGGGGGCACCGGGAATAGGACTGATAATCACGGATAAAGCTAAAATCCCCATGTAAATCAGAGGACTAAATGGACTGAATTCCTGAATTGTCGCTTGTAAGCCAGCAGGGGTAACAAGATTATTATTTCCGCCAAAGGTGAACCACAAATACAATGCTAAGCACAGCATGAAAATTGATAGAGTCAAGGCATGTTGGTAGTTTATCCACTGTTTCCGCTTTCTGGGCGGGCTTGATTGCAACATATTTAATCTCAATAATGCTTAAATTTAAAACTCCTTTCTATTTCCTACTGTGTTGAAGGAGTCTGAGAATTCCTTGAAGCGAAACTGAAATTTGATTAATTTAGCATCGGGGTTGAGAATCCTACAGTAAAATAACAATTCCTCCCCATCAATTTGCTTTGACTTATTGAATTTCCATTTGCTGTTGGTTTACTTCAATGATCAGCTTGTCTCTCTCCTTTAAATCATCAATGGGAAAGGTGATAATTTCAAGAATATCAGGCGATTGAAAATGTTCGGGTTTGGTTTCAGGGTGGGGATAGTAGATCAAGCCGTTTAATTTCTTATTGGAATCGATTAGAATCCGACAATCAAAAAACGAGAAGTCTTCGGCAGGATTCTCAGATGACCACTTAACGTTGCGAAACGTATATTTAGGAACTTTCACTTGATAGCGGTGGGGAGAAATTGAGAGATTGATAGTGCCTAAATAGTAATCGTCCAGATTCAGTCCTCTTTCCTGGAAAAAGGGTTTTTGCAATTCCAGGGTGCCTCTAGGGAAGCGAGGATCGCTAGACATTCCGGAAGCAACGCCATATCCTTTCTTAACATGGCCTTTGACTTGGATCCAATTACCCATCAAAACACACTCCAATTAAATCGCTGTTGGGAGTAGATTACTATCAAACGCAATTCACCTCTTTTTAATGCAATTGTTTTTCTAAAAATTCCATCAGTGCATTCCAAGAAGCTAAATCAGCACGGGCATTATACTGGGAACTGTCTCCTTTTGCATCCCAAACGGTAAAAGAATGACGGGCGCCTCCGTAAAGTTCAATTTGATAATCAACATTGGCATTGCTCATGGCTTTGGCTAATGCAGTTACTTGTTCGAGAGGAGCAATGGGATCCTCAGAGCCATGCAAAATCCTGATCGGTGCTTTAACTTGTTGATAATCTTGGTTTTCGGGCGTATTTAAACTGCCGTGAAACGTTACAAAGCCATCAATGTCTGCCCCTGCCCTAGCAAATTCAAGGGCAGCTGCGCCGCCAAAACAATAGCCAATAGCAACGACGCTTTCTTCATCAGTGCCAGCTAGCGTTTGCGCTTGTTCAAGTCCTGCAAACAGCCGTTCTCGCATGGCCGCGCGATCATTATAGAGCTTATTGCTTTCCGTGCGGGCTTGCTCAGCGGTTTCGGGTCTTACCCCTTGACCGTATAAATCAACAGCAAAAGCGGCATATCCCTGTTCTGCCAACATTTGGACACGACGCTTTTCGTATCCGTCAATGCCATCCCAGTCATGAATGAGAAGGACCACCGGTTGCTCGTTCCCTAAGCCTTCATTAATGGCATAGTACCCTTCATAGGATTGTTCATTAATGGTATAGACAATGGGCTTTTGGATAATATCAGCATGGGCTTGGGGCGTAAAAGCCAGAGATAAGGCAATACCAGTGACGGTGAATAAAATTTTTTTCAACATAGTGACAAGGGATGATCTTAATTTTTATCTATTTTAGTTGGCATTAGTTCGTCGCTTCTAGGGAATCGCGCATTTTTTGCAACCAAATTTCTAAGGCATTCAATTCTTCTTCCGGTTGCAGTTGACACTTGTCAGCAAATTCAAGGGTTACAAAGGCAAAGATATCAAGAATACTAAAATATTTCCCTAATAGCCAAGGATTGTTGGATTCTAATATATCATTAATGGTATAGAAAAATTGTTGGGCGCGATCGCGCTCTCGTTCCGCTAATTCCGGAATTTGGGCTACCGGTTTTGGTCCCGGCAGCGCACGATCTTTAAAAGCATCGGAACAATTGCGAATAAAATTGGCAACAGGGAGATACCCTTCGAAATCAATGCGTTGCAGCCATTCGTTTACGAAGGCGCGTTCCATGGTGCTACGGCCAAATAAAGGGGGATTGGGATAAATTTCTTCCAAATAGTGGCAAATCGCTTCCGATTCACATAAGACGGTGCCATCGTTTAATTCCAGAGACGGAACCGTACAATTGGGATTTTTTTGGCGATACCAATCTGCAAATTGCTCTTTTTGAGGTAAGTTAACTGAGATCGTTTCTAGCTCAATTCCTTTTTTGACTAAAAAGATGCGAACTTTTCGGGGACTCGGTGCTGTTTCATAATCGTATAATTTCATGGTTTCCGGTTTCTGCAGTGTCAATATTGCTTTGTCTACCTTACCATGACGATTTTCCCCTCAACTGACAATCCCAAATTCTTCTAAGGCCGGATAAAAGTTTTTATTTTCATGACTGGGGCGAGATAATTTGATTAAAGCAAAGCGCTGCCGTGGGGTTAATTTGGCCCATTGATTTAAAGTAATCGCAATTCGAAATTCTGAGGCTTTTTCTTGCAATTGTTGAGGAATTTCTCTAGGATTCAACCAAGGCGGATGGGGATCAATTTCGAGTTCTTTGGCAGGGCTGCCAGTATGTTGCCTAACTAAGTTTTGCAGATAGCTTCTATAAGCCGCAATTTGTTCTGGTGTTTCACAGGGTTTGTGAACCAGTTCCTCACGTTGGGTTTGGCTAAATTGATGCCAATGGTGGAGTTTCAGTTTCACGCCGCAGGTGTCTAATTTGAGGCGGACTTGCATGGGAATACAGCGTAAGTTGTTAACAAAATCAGCTTCAAATTGAAAAAACATAATTGATTGTTGGTTCTTTTAGGGATGGCTTTATAATTATTGAATAGGCAGTAAATTTTTCAGAGATTCTTGCAATTTCGGGATTTGCGTTTCCTCAGGTTGCTCATCGGTTGGATTGCTAATGGGAATGAGTTGCACGGCACAGGCTTTCAATTCCGGCTGTTTGGAAGAAGGACAATATTCGGGATGCGTCAGGGCATTGGCTTCGGCATCATCTGCCCACAATGCGCCCCAGTGCATGGGAATAAAGACAGTGCCGGGAGCAATCGCTTTGGTAATTTTAACTCGGAATTGCGCTTTGCCGCGGCGCGATCGCGCTTCTACCCAAGTTTCGTCTTCTGTTTTTTCTAATCCTAAATTCTTGGCATCCCGGGGATGAATTTCCAATTCCGGATAGGGGTGCATCTTATTAATTTTGGGAATCTGTCCGGTGCGGGTTTGGGTGTGCCAGTGCCCATATAAGCGTCCGGTGGTTAAGATATAAGGATAGGTTTCATTTTCGGGTTCGGCCAGGCCTTTAGAGTGATAAGCCGCAAATTTGGCCCGTCCGTCTTCTGTGGGGAACCGCAAGTCTGTATAGAGACGTTTCCCGGAAGCAATGGTTTCTGTTTCTCCTTCGGGACAAGGCCACTGAATGGGCCCTTCTTCTTGCAGCCGTTGGTGGGATAATCCGGATAAATCGCAAACGCGATCGCGCGTTAATTGCACAAATTCCCGATACACCTCAGCGGCATTGTTAAAGGAAAACTGTTTTTCAAAGCCTAACCGTCGTCCCACTTCCGCAAAAATCTCCCAATCGGCCTTGGCTTGTCCTGGGGGATCCCGAAACCCAGGGCACAAAGTAACCACCCGTTCGGAATTGGTCATGGTTCCCGTTTTTTCGCCCCATTGCGCTGCCGGAAGCACCAGATGGGCATAGGCAGCGGTTTCGGTGGGATAGTAGGCATCCTGATAGACCGTAAATCGGGATTTTAATAAGGCTTTTTTCGTCCGTTCAATATCGGGCATACTCACTGCCGGATTCGTTGCCGCCACCCAAAACATCCCCACTTCTCCCGTTTCCAAACCGCGAATAATCCCCCAAGCATCTCGTCCTGGAGTCGGATTAATCTGTCCTTGGGGGAGTCCCCAAGCCTGTTCCACATCAGCGCGATGTTGGTCATTGGCGACAACCCGGTAACCGGGGAGAATATGGGCCAGCCCGCCCGCTTCTCGGCCTCCCATGGCATTGGGCTGTCCGGTCAAAGAAAAGGGACCGGCGCCCGGTTTGCCGATATTGGCAGTCATGAGGTGTAAATTGATTAAACTGCGAACTTTGGCAGTTCCTTCTGAAGACTGGTTCATGCCCATTGACCACAGAGATAGCACCCGTTCCGACTCTGCCCAATACTGGGCGGCTTGTTCTAAGTGATCAATGGAGATGCCGCATTTTCTGGCAACCCGTTCTGGGGGATAGTGGTGAATCACTTCCACAAACTTGGGAAAGTCTTTGGTACATTCATCAATCACAACACTGTCAATGTCGCCCCACTGAAACAGTAAATGGGCAATCCCGTTGAGGAGATCGATATCGGTTCCGGGTTTAATCGCTAAATGCAGATCCGCGGCTTGGGCGGTTTTCGTTTTGCGCGGATCAACGACAATCAGTTTGACATTTGAGTTGCGTTTGTGATGTTTCCGCAAGCGGTTAAAGACAATAGGGTGACACTCTGCCGTATTGGTACCAATGAGAAAAGCACAGTCGGTTTGTTCTAAGTCATCGTAACAGCAGGGAGGGCCATCCGAACCAAAACTTTGCATATAGCCGGCAACGGCAGACGACATACAAAGGCGGGAATTGGCATCGAAATTATTGGTGCCTAAACAGCCTTTAAGAAGTTTTTGGGCGGTATAGTAGTCTTCGGTTTGAAACTGCCCCGATCCATACACACAAACCCCATCAACCCCATGAGTGAGAGAAACGGTTTGAATTTCCTTAACGATGCGGTCAAAGGCTTCTTCCCAACTCGCGCGGCGAAACGGTTCTTCTAAGGAATCGCGCAAAAGGGGATACTTGAGGCGATTTTTTTCACTAGCTTCGGTAACAGTTGCGCCTTTGACACAAATCATCCCTTGACTGGAAGGATGGGCGCGATCGCCTCTCACTTTCCAAATGGGATTTCCTTCACTATCGCGATTGACGGCTTTTCCGGGTTCGGCTGGGGGGGTCACTTCTAAGCCGCAACCCACCCCGCAATAAGGGCACAGTGTTTTTTGTATCATTGTTGATTCTTCATTGGTTTTCATCATTGATCGTTGTTTTTTCCCCTCCTGCATGATGCTTGACACATAAACACCGAAAGAGGGGAAATCTTAAATTTCTGAATCTCAATCGTTAGTCATTTGATCTACACTTAGCCCCATTTCGTCTTTAATGGTGGTGGCTAAGGGGGCAAAGTCGAACCAAACCACAAAGGTAAGAAAGAACGCAAACCAAGTGAGATGAACAATACGATTGCGACCTTGAAATGAGAGAACGTTCATGAACTTAATGTGGTTACTAGATAGATCATTAAAATTGGGAAAAGAAAAGAATAGAATAGATTACTGCTATTTCGTTTTGGTTCCTACAGTTGTTGCTTCTGTGGCTTCTTCCAAACCGGTTTCACTTTCAAATCCTTCGTAATCGGCAGCAAAGGAGTTGGCTGGTTCTTTTAGGAAGAAAACGCATAAGAAACCGACAATGAGACCGCTAATGCCCAATACCTGGAAAAAGATTGCGTCTCCGGTGGTTCCGCCGGGGAGATAGCTATAAGTTGTGGTATAAGCAACTGCCCCAACGGTGCCGTAAGCGCCGACAAGACCAGAAATTTGACCGGTTAGACGCTTTTTAACCAGGGGAACAATGGAATAGGTGGATCCTTCTGCTGCTTGGACAAAGAAAGAGGATAACATGGTCAGCGCCATTGCTGCTGGAAGCCACCAGTTTCCCCCAATGGTACTCATCATGAGATAGCAAAGGCCCATAACGATTAGCAAAATCGCCATGGTCCACTTGCGGCTGCCTAGGCGATCTGACATTGCGCCCCCGCTAGCACGAGAAAACAGGTTCATAACGGCGTAGCTGGAACCGACTGCCCCTGCCAATTGCGGAGATAGATTAAAGGTACGCTCGAAAAATGCAGGCAGCATGGAAACCACTGCTAGCTCAGATCCAAAGTTTGTCACGTAAGTCAACTCCAACATGGCAACTTGTCGGAAAGGGTAGCGATCCTGGTCTGGATAACGCCTTTTGCCACTGACAACTTCTTTATTTACCTGCCAAATGCGGAAAGCTTGAATGACATAAATCGCTAGCAAGATACCCCAGACAATGTTGCGCTGTGCCACTGAGAAGAAGCCCACATTTTGTAGCTTAAACGTGAGCACTGCTAAGACTGCTACTGTGGGAATGCTCATGATTAACAAGAGCCAAAAATCCCGCTTACTAGTGATTTCTAATGCGCCGTGACGCTCAGGACGCTGGTAAGTTCGTCCGGGCGGGGTATCTTCCACGCTGAATAAATAAATCACCCCATAAATGCCGCCAATGATACCGGTGATCGCGATCGCGAGACGCCAGTTTAAATCGCTCCCGCCGAAGGATAGCCAAGCCGCTACGCTAGCAAGGGTTAGGGCAGAGAAGGCAGAACCGAAATTGCCCCAGCCTCCATAGATCCCTTCCGCCAAGCCAACTTCACGGGGCGGAAACCATTCCGAAACCATGCGAATGCCAATGACAAAGCCGCCGCCGATAATGCCTAACAACAAGCGACTAATAATTAGGGTGTTGAAGCTGTCGGCAAAGGCAAACATTATGCAAGGAATGGTGGAAAAAATAAGAAGCCAAGAAAAGGTTAGGCGCGGCCCATAGCGGTCAAGAAGCATCCCTAGGATGACTCGCGCCGGGACTGTTAGGGCAACGTTGCAAATGCCAATGGTTCGGATTTGGTCTTCGCTTAGCCCCATTTGCTCTTTAATTGTGGTTGCCAGGGGGGCAAAATTAAACCAAATGACAAAGGTTAGAAAAAATGCAAACCACGTTAAGTGCAGGATCCGGTAGCGACCTTGAAAAGATAGTAACCCCATAATTTCCTCGTTTTCTCTGGACGACTAAACGTGTAGGACTAATCCGCTTAGATTTTCCAACTTAATGAAAAAGTTGAATTATCTAAAGATTAAGAACTTCATGCCACAAATATACTTATAATTATTGAGAAAAGGAGTATTTATTGTTACAAAACCTCCAATATAATGTTAATTGCGCATGACTTTAATTTTTATTTTGCATGATCGACTGATTAGCAATAACTAATAAAAAATCCTGCAGAAGGAGACGATGCAGGATTGAAATACATGAGGCCTATCAAGATAATAGGAAACCCTATCAAATTGAATTTTTGCATAATGATTAAGCGCGATTTTGATCCGAGAAAATCAAGCTGCCTCTTTCGGCGTTGCCCCAAATTCATCGATTAAAATTTGCCGTAAAACATCCGGTAAATCTTCACAGGGAATGCTTTTTTGGATGCGGTTTCCTAATTGGGCATCTTTTCCAACTTTTCCGCCCATAAATAAATCCACTGCTTCCACCATTTGCCCATCTTTACGGGCTTTAGTTCCCATTAAACCAAAATCGGCTACTTGCGGTTGACCACAGGAATTGGGGCATCCCGTCCAATGAATTCTAACCCCATCGGGAATGTTTAATTCTGCTTCCAATTGTTGAGCTGTTGCTAAGGCCCGTTGTTTGGTTTCTACAAGGGCAAAATTGCAAAACGTTGCCCCGGTACAAGATACCAGCGATCGCGTTAAAGGCGCCGGATTCGTACTAAATTTTTCCAGCAACGGTTCACTGAGAAACGTCTCCAAGTTGCCTTCATCAATATGGGGAATAATCAAATTTTGTTCAACTGTAAAACGAATTTTCCCTTCCCCATAAACATCTGCTAACCGAACTAGATCAAATAAATCATCAGTGGCTAATTTTCCCACGGGAACATTCAGCCCCACATAATATTTGCCCGGTTGTTTTTGCGCATGAATGCCAATATGATCGCGCTTATCCCAATCAATTTCATCTTCCGGCGCGGCGGTTTTCAAGGAATACCCCAGTGCCTCTTCCACCAGCTTGCGAAATTCGTCTAAGCCTAAGGATTCAATTAACCACATTAAACGGGATTTTTGGCGATTGGCCCGTAAACCGCGATCGCGATAGACTTCTAAAATAGCGCGACAAATACCGACCACCGCTTCTTCTGTTGGCGGCACCCAAGCATTAAGCGGAATCGCTGCTTCACAACGTTTCGAAGAGAAAAATCCCCCGACTAAAATATTAAATCCCAATTCCCCATCTTTATAAGCCGGAACTAGGGCAATATCATTAATTTCGGCGTGAACGGAATTATCCCGTCCGCCTTCAATAGCAATATTAAACTTCCGGGGCAGGTTGGTAAACTCCGGATTGCCTTCCCCGGAATTGGTAATCATATCTTGCACTTTTTGGGTTAACTCCCGGGTGTCAATGAGTTCCTCAGCATCCAACCCTGCCATGGGCGACCCGGTAATATTGCGAACATTATCCATCCCTGATTGCATTGAAGTCATGTCTGCCTCATGCAACCGGGAGAAAATTTCGGGAATATCTTCTAAACGCACTCCTCGCAGTTGGATATTTTGACGGGTGGTAATATCGGCACTCCCATCATCGCCATAACGCTGTACAATTTCTGCAAGAACTTGCAGTTGAGGGCTAGTCAGAACACCATTGGGAGTGCGCATGCGCAACATGAACTTCCCTGGGGTAACTGGGCGGTAAAAAATGCCCAACCACTTGAGACGCTGTTCTAAATCTGTTTGATCAACAGCTTCCCACCCAATTTGCGCAAAATGTTCCAGTTCTTCTTTTACAGCAAGTCCATCTTTTTCCGCTTTGAATTTTTCAAACTTATTTTTGGATTTTTCCGAGGTCGCAGTGCTAGTCATAGGAATTTCGAGAACGTTGAGGTTCCACTAAGATAAGGAATTATTTATTTTCGCTACTTTTCATTTAAAAGGAAATAATGGATAGTAACTGTATAGAAATATACGAGTTTCTATTCGTCATGTAATAAAAGCATTATTTTGATGTAACAAATCAATTTAATCAAAAGAGAATTGCTTAGCTTAAAATCGGGCAATTCCCTTAATTCATTGGGGAAATGAAGCCCTAGAAAGATCGCGGCGTATCCCGAGGCTTATCCTGCGGATCAAGCGCAGCCAGTCTTGCCGCCTTCGGGGTTTATACTCATGGTTTGCGCGATCGCGTTTCCTGTTTTTTGCAACTGTTCCCGTAATGCTTCTGGACTCACCACTTTTGCTTGACCGGCAAACCCGAAAATCCAGTGGTGGAATTCGGGATCAAAAAGCGACCATTGGGGCAGCCGCAGTCGAAACCGATGGGGAAATCCCGGATCGCCAGTTTTTCTAAGACTAAACAGCGAACGGTTGCCTCGCAATAATTCCCGATTGAACGGTTGAGACAGTTTCATTTGCTTGCGGGGAAATCCATTGCTCCCTTCACTAACCAAACGGAACATGGCATCATTCAACCAGAGTTCGATGGTAACTTCTACCTTTTCCCGTTGGGAAACATCCTGACTCAGATATTGCTGTTGATGTTTGGGATTGTTCCCCAAATAGGTTCCCCCTGAGCACTGGTAAAGGGTGATTAACTGATTCAGGGATTTGGGTTGGGCATGGCGCGATCGCGCTTTGCCTGCTGCCAGAGGCAATCGCCCCTGGGATAGCGCTTGATTGAACAATAATCGATCTAGGCGTTCTAATCCCAGCAACCCTTTGTTTTCCCCATCATACCGCTCAAATCCCAAATACCAATTCATGTTATAAAAAATTATCTGCAACGGATAGACACAGAAAACAGGATGGTTATCAGACAGGCTTTCTAATTGCAGCAATTGCCCATTCTCAATTGCTTGTTCGACTTGTTCTGTATTTCGGGCTAAAGACGATTCGGAAAGAATCTCGGAATCCATCTTGCGATGATGAATGCCCCGCACCGGATAACGAGTAGATTGAACAAATTTTGCTGTTTCCATGCGTTCTTTGAACGTGTTATAAACTTGAAGGGCAACGGGATCATCAAACTCTCGGGCTTCCGTCTCTAGTAATTGAAAAACCTTGACTAACTCTTGTTGAGAGAGAACAGCTGTTCCTGCAAAATAACCGCGTTTCATGGGAAATTTCGGAAGAATGCCATAGGGCTTTAAAACTTTTTCGACATCCTTGCGGAGGCTATCTCGACAATCATAATCCACTAAATTTTCTGCTTTCAGACGGGCCACTAAACTATCGAGGGTTCCCAATCCCTTTTGCCAAATAAATGGTTCATGAATAATTAACCGAATGGTTTGAATTAACCGTTGAAACGGTTCCCTATCAGAATAACTATGGGTGGGAAAATCAGATTCCGGTTTTCGAGTTAGTTTCAGATCGTTTTGAAGCGTTGCTGGCCCAATAATGCCATTTTCTTCTAACCATTGCAGATCATCGGCAATTGCTTCGGAGTCGGCATAAACGACATCAGCAATTTTTTCCATAAAACCGCAGATTTCTTCAAGGGCTGTTTGAAATTTAGTCCCTTTGCCAATAATTTTCTTGACCGTTTTGGGATCACTATTTTGTAAATTGCCAATGCCGGGATAGGTTAAAAGTAAATGAATTAAATACATTAATCGTTCAAAATCTAGCAATTTAGAATAATTGTGTCGCGTGACATTTTGAGTACGATTTTGACGATTGACCAAACTTCGAGAAAAACGGGAAACTTTGTTGGAAAATTGTTCAATAAGCGATGATTTTGCTTTGGGATGCAGGGAATAAACTGTTGTAAATCCTTCGGCAGCAATCGGCGGAAATCTTTTAAGAGACGCCGCCATCCGTTTAATTACTTCTTCTGGAACTTGTCGTTCACGATTTTGATTCCATTGCAAACAAGTTCCTAGAGGCGTTGTGAAATACCAACCCAGCCAATTGACCCCTTGATAGTAATTAAGATATTGCAGCAATCTCATGCGTCGAGGACGTTTCGCATTGGTAGCATCGTAAATGACAGGATAACCGGCACTAATATGGTCTTGAATCTGACGGAAAACTTCTGGTTCAATTTCTGACCAGTTCCCTTGAATTGCCTCATCTCCAAATAATTTTTCTCGAATTTTGTCAGTCGAAACAATCCGGTAGTCGGGATAATTTTCCTGAATTGTTGCTGCTAAACTTGATTTTCCACTACTGGGACAGCCAATAAAAATATGACAGAACATAATAATTGAGTATTAGTGATAAGTAATTGTCTGACTGGTTTACCTTCACAATCAGGGCTGGAACGTATCGGTATACTCCTGTCTGTGTAACAGATTAACTCATTTCTCTGAAAATTCAAATTGTTTTAGCGCGAATGACAAAATTTTCGGCAATTGATTAATTTGCAGCAGCCCTTAGTATTTGATATTTCTAGAAGCGCATCGCGCCACTGGTAACAAAATGTTAAAATGGCTTTACAATAGAAGTGGAAGCGGTCTTCGTTATGAAATGTGTAATTAACCGTCGTGCCGAATTTTCAGCCGCGCACCGTTACTGGCTTCCAGAACTCAGCGCAGCGGAAAATCAAGCTAAATTTGGCGCAGGAAGCAACTTTCCCGGACATGGACATAACTATGTTCTTTATGTTTCTCTAGAAGGAGAAATTGACGAATATGGCATGGTGATGAACCTCTCTGAGGTCAAGCCGGTAATTGGGGATCAAATTGTCAATCAACTGAATAACGCCTACCTCAATGAGGTCTGGCCGGAATTCCAAGAAACCCTTCCCACCACCGAAAATGTTGCAAGAGTTATTTGGCAGCGTTTAGAACCTTATTTACCAGTAGTTAACATTCGTTTATTTGAACATTCGCAACTTTGGGCTGATTACCAGGGGAATAATATGGAAGCATCATTAACTGTTGGCACCCATTTTAGTGCCGCACACCGACTTGCCCGTCCTGATTTAACCTATGAGGAAAATTGTGAAATTTATGGCAAATGTGCCCGTCCCCATGGGCATGGACACAATTATCATTTAGAAATGACGGTAACCGGGGAAATTGATCCGCGCACAGGCATGATTGTCAATTTAGAAAAACTCCATCAAGTCCTGGAGGAGGTCGTAGTCGACCCCTTAGATCACTATTTCTTAAATGAGGATGTTCCCTACTTTGCCGAGGTGGTTCCCACTGCTGAAAATATTGCAGTTTATATTGCTCAATTATTACAACAACCCACTTCGGAGTTGGGCGTTACCTTGGAGAAAATCAAATTAATTGAAAGTCCCAATAATGCTTGCGAAATCAACTGCCGTTGTTTAAGCGAGTCCCATTCCTCGCAAACCAAGCGCGAACCGGCTTTAGCAAGCAGCTAAGTTAATCGTCATCTTCCGGTTTCTGGCGGCGAATATTGAGACAGCACCACTCCTGCCGTCGCCAGAGCGTTCCCACTTGCCAACCGTGTTTTTCCAACCTATCAGCTATGGGTTGCGCTTTTTCCATTAAAATGCCGCTGAGAATGCCCCAAGCATTGGGTTTCGCGATCGCGCTCAGATGGGGAATAATTTCTAAAATCACTTCCGCCAGAATATTGCACAAAATGCCATCAAATCCATGGGGATATAACTCAGCAAGATCCTTAACTTGGCCTTCTGCCACACTTAAACGATCTGCTTTAATCCGATTTAACTCGCGATTGCTTGCCGTTGCCCTTACTACCAAAGGATCTGTATCTACGGCATGAACTTGTTCTGCCCCTAAAAACAAACCGGCAATAGAAAGGATACCGGAACCGCAACCAATATCGGCAAGCACTCCCCCAGCGTTGCCGAAACTGTAACGCATTTCCAACGATTCTAAACAGAGCTGCGTAGTGGGATGAACGCCCGTGCCAAAGGCGACTCCCGGATCTAAGCGAATCACCGCCCGTTCTGTGTCCGGATCCGGAGAAAGCCAAGCGGGACAAATGACAATGCGATCGCCGATTTCTTGGGGCATCCAATATTGTTTCCAACTACTGGCCCAATCTTGCTCATCAATAAGATGCCAAGCGGTTTGAGGGGGTTGAACGTCTATAGTAACGGCATCTTGGCACAACCAAATCGACAAAGCCGCTAAATCCAAAGGATGAGCCTGCAATTGCGGCAGATATCCTCGTACTAAACGAGCCGTTTCTTGGTTTTCACTAACCATCCCTTGACAGCCAAACTGTTCCAACCGCCAAAAGATCAGTTCTTCTAATGCCGGATGGCTTAAAATTTGAATTTCCCACCAACGATTTGCCATGAGTGATTTGGCCGTATTTTATTGGCGATTATAAAGACCTGAGCGCAAGGAGTTCTGTAGCGGGGCCGAGCAACTGCCGAAGGAAATTCGACAGATAGCCCCTAGCAAATGATCGTCTTGCCGCCGGAGCAAGCCCCGTGCTGAAATCCAATGCCAGCAGATTCTGCAGCTACTCACATCCCTAAGTTTATTCTACCGGTTTAGAGTTTGACGGTGTAAGCATCGCGAATCCCAGGAACTTTTGTAATTTCCTCTAAAACGCTGTCCGGCAGGGGATCGTCAATACTCAACACCATAACAGCATCGCCGCGGACAATTTTACGTCCCACTTGCATACTGGCAATGTTGACATTATAGTTGCCCAAAAAGGAGCCGATTTGGCCGATAATGCCCGGCATATCCCGGTGCAAAGTAAACAGCATATAATTGCTTGGGGGAACATTAATGGGGAAACCATCAACATTGGTAATGCGAATTTCCTGATCGCTGAGCAAAGCGCCGGTTACCGAATGTTCTCCCAGAGATCCTTTGGCTTCTAAACGCAAGGAACCGGAGTAATCATGAACCGAAGCATCCTTGGTTTCAATGACGCGAATTCCCCGTTCTTTTGCCTCAATGGAGGCATTTACATAATTGACCCGTTCCTGCAGCGCTTGAGACAGCAATCCTTTCAAGGAGGCAATCACAATGGGTTGACTTTGACTTTCGGTTAACTCTCCTTGCAGACGCACATTTAACTCTTTAACACGTCCTCCTGCCAATTGACTGACTAAGTTGCCTAAGGTTTCGGCAAGTTGTAAGAAAGGACGCAGCTGTTCTAAAACATCGGGGTTGAGTCCAGGAATATTGACCGCAGAGCGAGCGGGCAATCCCAGTAAAACATCCCGAATTTGCTCTGCCACATCCACAGCGACATTGGTTTGGGCTTCTTCCGTAGAAGCGCCCAAGTGAGGGGTTAAGACCAGATTCGATCCCACCTCTCGCAATTTGGATTCCCCAAGGGGCTCTTCGGCAAACACATCAAGGGCCGCGCCCCCAATGGTGCCATTTTCAATAGCCTCGGCCAAGGCATCTTCATCAATGACCCCACCCCGAGAACAATTAATAATGCGAGTTGTGGGCTTCATTTTCGCCAAGCTTTCGGCATTGATTAAATTTTCCGTTTCTGGGGTTTTGGGAATGTGAAGGGTAATATAATCCGCTTCCGTAAAAATAATGTCCAAATCCACTAAGCGGCAGCCGAGTTGTTCGGCTCGTTCTGCAGAAATAAAGGGATCATAGGCTAGTAATTTCATGCCCATAGCGCGGGCAACGGTTGCCACATGAGAGCCAATTTTTCCTAAGCCAACGATACCGAGGGTCTTTTTGTAAACTTCGGAACCGATAAACTGCTTACGTTCCCACTTGTGATTTTTCACGGAGTGGTTTGCCTCTGGAATATGGCGAGATAGCGATAGCATCATCGCCAAGGTATGTTCCGCAGCTGCGACGGTATTTCCCTCTGGGGAATTAACCACCATAATGCCTCGGCGCGTGGCCGCAGAGATATCAATGTTATCGACGCCGACACCGGCACGACCGATAATTTTCAGTTGGTTTCCAGCTTCGATGAGTTCTTCTGTGACTTTCGTGCTGGAACGAACCAGTAGGGCGTCGTATTCAGGAATTGTTTTCACCAGTTCTTCTGGCGACAGGTTGGTATTGACATCGACTTGTGCCACTTGCGAGAGAATATCAATTCCTGCTTGATCGACGGAGTCTGAAACTAAAACTTTTGACATGGGTTACTGAGTTGAAATCAACAATAAATAGAGGGTGTCCTCTGCTTATGAGTTTAAGGGACAATGGATCATTTTCTAGAGAATCTAGAATTTCTTACCGAATAACAGTAATGTATCTTTTCATATTTTTGGACAGAACACGAGGGAAACCTATGGGAAGATAGCCGTATAACGTCAACTTGAGAGCGATTTCTATAGGGTCCGGTTCAGGTTACAATATAGGTTTATCAGGAAGTGGCGAAACAATCGGTTTGAAAATCATGAAATATTTGATTGCAGTTTTGGCTAACCGGATACAAGCAGAGGATGCCTATACCAACCTTTTGAAAGAAGGGCTCAATGAACAGCAGGTGGAAATGCTGGGACAAGGCTATCAAACCGCCGATGAGTTTGGTTTGATTAACCCCAACGATAAAGCGCGGCAACAGATTATTCGCATGGCTATTTGGTTGTTTCCGTTTGGTTTTGCTGCGGGATATGTGTTTAATGTTCTAACAGAAATTTACTTATTTGACTGGGCAGGTGCCGTTGGCAATCATATCATTGGCGGCTTGTTCGGCGCGATCGCGGCCTTAATGGGGGCATTTTTTGTGGGCGGCGGCGTTAGCCTGTTGTTTGGCAGCGGCGATGATCTTCCCTATCGCAATCGTCTCAATGAGGGCAAATATTTAATTGTCGTTAGAGGTTCGGAACTGATTACTGAACAAGCCACTCGCATTTTACGCCAGTTTAACCCGGAAAGCCTCCAGGGGTATGACGAACAAGCAAAGACTTAAACTTCAAAGGTTATGTTGCCAACAGATGAAATCCTCAAAGGCGTAGAAAATCGCGACGAGATCAAGCGCATTATTGACATTGCTGAACAGGCAATTAAAACTTGGGAAGTGAGTTGCACTGACTTTCTTTCCCCACCAGTGATTGTGGAAGCCCGGGAAAAATTTTCTGTCCTCAGCGATATTCAGTTTGTGGTTTGGGGCGGTTATGCCCAAGCAGAACGCGCTCGCATAGGGATTACCCGCGCCGAATTGCCGTTAGATGTTTCCCAGGTGCCAGTGGCGGCATTGGATGTGTCAGGAAATTTTCTCTTTGATACCGCTACCCATCGGGATTTTTTAGGGGCAATTTTAGGCACTGGTGTGGTTCGAGACAAAATTGGCGATATTGTCGTTTTAGGAGAACGAGGGGCACAGATTTTAGTGGTTCCCGAACTGGTGCAGTTTCTAGAAGCGAATTTGACGCAAGTGCGTTCGGTTCCCGTCAAAACCCGTGAAATTGGGTTAGACGAACTTAAAATTCGATCCCCGACAAAGAAAGAAATGACTACGGTAGAAGCCTCGATGCGCCTAGATGCGGTTGCTTCCGCTGCTTTTCGGATGTCGCGCAGCAAAATGGCAGACGCGATCGCGCAAGGCAATGTTCGCGTGAATTGGAAACCCGTTACTCAAGCCAGTCATTCCGTACAAGAGGGAGATTTAATTGCGGTTCAAGGAAAAGGGCGAGCAGAAGTTGGAGAAGTTTCCATAACGAAAAAACAACGGTATCGTATTCAACTGACACGGTATCTTTAAAGAGTTATGCAACAATCTACAGCGTGGTGGGAAAAACTAATTGCTATCGTTGCACTCGTAAGTTTATTTGTTTCTTTATTTAACCTGACGTATATTCCGCTTCGGGATATTTATTTCCATTATTTTCCGTCCATTGTCAATCATTACGATCCCATTAAAGGGATTACGCCCCATCCTTTTACTGAAGACTATTTAGAAACAGTTAATCAACTCGATCGCGAACTTTCTCAACAGCAAAAAATTACGCCAACAACGCAACAGCTTCTAAATAAACTTCAGCTAAAAAGCAACAAAATGATCGAGGATAATCCCTTTTTAATGTCGCGAAAATTTGGGACATTTGCTAGAATCAAACGTTTAATTCGAGAACGAACTGGGAAAATGACAGCCAAAGATGGGTTTCGTAAATTTTGGCAGAAAGAGAATTTTGAAACCAATTGGCAACAACAATTGACCTATTTCCAAAATACGATTGCCCCGCTTCTAGCAAGCAATTATTATCGCCGCGTTGATGAATATGGCCAATTTATTGATGAATTTTGGCGCATTGACAGCATTTTTATTGGCTTCTTCGCTGTCGAGTTAGCGATTCGTACGACAATCATGAGTTATCGCATTCCAGGGATTAACTGGTTTGATGCCTTATGGCGGCGTTGGTATGACTGGCTATTATTAATTCCTGTTTGGCGTTGGTTAAGAATTATCCCGGTTTTAATTCGTCTTCATACTACCAAAGTTCTCAATCTAGAACGAATTTTAAGCCAGGCAACTCATGAACCAGCAGCATATTTATCCGATCGCGTTTCTCAATATTTATTGGTTCGATTAATTAATCAAGCTCAAAGTTCAGTAATTGAAGGGGAAGCTGCTAATGCTTTACTTAATCCTCAGCCTTATCTCAAAGTTAGCGCTCCCAACAAACTTGAAACTTTAACCGATCGGATATTAGCTCTAACGATTTATAAAGTATTACCGAAAGTGGAACCTGACGTGGAAGCGCTTCTCCATTACAGTTTACGGGGTGCCTTTTTAGAATCAGATTTTTATCAAAATTTACAACAACTTCCTGGCCTGGAAAATTTACCGGAAGAATGGTTAGAAAATTTATCGAATCAGTTAGCAAAATCCTCAGTTAGTATTTTGGTTTCTTCTTATGAAGATCCCGAAGGAAAAGTCTTATTTGAACGTCTTTCTTCTGACTTTCAAGAAGCATTGACTTCAGAATTGCAAAATAAAAAAACGTTAGCAGAATTAGAGCAATTGTTGGGAGAACTGTTAGAAGAATTTAAAATCAACTACATCGAAAAATCGGAACAAACTGATCCCCTTAAAACCATGGAAGAAGTGGAACAACTCAACAATCAATCAGAAAAAAATTAGAACAGTGAATAAGGATTCATGATTATAGCAATTCTCAGACCAATAAGGTACACTGAGAAGGAAAGACAGTAGATTCAAATAAGCGTGTCCATGCAACCTTATTCAATTGATTTTCGGAAAA
>PXPI01000024.1 GCA_003021905.1 Cyanobacteria bacterium SW_9_44_58
TGATTAAGTATCACCTTTCTAGTTCGCGATGTGCCGAAGGCACTTAAGCTACGCTTAATCGCGCTTTTCCTTTATATTTTCTTTAGGAACAGGCTCTTACGATCGCGCGATGTTGATAAAATTTCTAGACCGATAATTCCTTGATCTAAGTTTTGAAGTAATTCAATAATTTCTGACTTAAAGTGCTGTTCTATTGCATTAGATAGTGACTTAACTTGAAGTTGCTCAATGCGATGAGAAAAGGGGCTAATTGTTTCTACAGGAAGAACTAAATCTGAGCGTTTCTTTCCAAAAATAGATCGTTGACTTTCCCATAATTGAAATTTTTCTCTGTAGTTTCATGTTTACCATCAAATAAATTTATTGGTGAGGCTACGGTTTTTGTAATTAATGATAAATCAGCACCTCTCTCAATCAAATCATTAGTAAAGACTTCATCTTCTACTTCTTTTTCTGGATCATTTTCGATTTCTTCTTGGCTAAATGTTCCCTCAATTTCTTCATAAATAGCTTGTAATTCTCTTAACGGAAAATCACCTTCTCCTGATATGTTTACTTCTTCTGAAGTCTCTTGCTGATCTTGTGGAAATAACCAACGCAAAGCATCCAATTGGGGTTTTCGAGAAAACTTAATTTCTCGACTCCAAGCTGTGTTTAGCCATGCTTTGGGATCTAGAGGTCGGCAATAAGTCGCAATCGCTTCTAGAACACTAGTTTTACCAGAATTATTAACGCCAACTAGTAAATTGATTGTTCCGAGATCGCGCAATTCTAAATTTTTTAAACCTCGAAACTGATGAATCGTTAAGTGTTCTAGATTTTTTGCCATTATTCCATCTCCGGATCATAAGTAGAAACAACATACAATTCTTTGAGTTGCTTCTCATCAACATTGCTAGGCGCTTCTGTTAAGAGGCAACTGGCTTGCTGTGTTTTCGGAAAAGCAATTACATCGCGAATGGAGTCTTCCCCTGCCAGCAACATCACCAACCGATCCAAGCCATAGGCAATCCCGCCATGGGGGGGCGTTCCATATTCCAATGCGTCTAGCAAGAAGCCAAATTGTTCTTGGGCTGCTTCTAAAGATAAGCCAATAGCTTCAAAGACTTGTTCTTGCACTTTCCGTTGATAAATACGGAGACTGCCGCCGCCGATTTCGATGCCGTTATACACTAGGTCATAAGCCTGCGCCCGGGCTGTTTTGAGATCGTCTAAATCGTCGGGATTCGGGGCAGTAAACGGGTGATGAAGCGATTCTAAACGTTTCTCCTCGGGATTCCATTCAAACATGGGAAACTCGGTTACCCACAGCAGGTTCATCGCCTCTTTATCGATTAAATCCAGTTCTTCCCCCAAGGCTTGACGCACGCGATCGAGGGATTTGTTAACTGTTACTGCGTCTCCTGCTCCAAATAGCAACAAGTGTCCCGGTTGCGCCTTGGTGCGCCGCAATAATTCTTGTTTTTGTTCTTCGCTGAGATTATCTTTAATGGCGCCAATGGTATCGATTTCCATACCTTCGCGCACTCGCATATACGCTAACCCTTTCGCGCCAGCAGCAGCGGCTTCTTTGAACAAGTCGCCGCCGGGTTTAATGCGGACATTGGAAATTTGTTCGTTGCCGCCGGGAATGGGTAACGCTTTGACTAAGCCCCCGCTTTTTACTGCTTCGGAAAATACCTTAAAGCCGGAGTCTTGGACAATATCGGAAACTTGCACCAACTCTAAGCCGAAGCGAGTATCGGGGCGATCGGTGCCGTAGCGGCTCATGGCTTCATTATAGGTTAAACGGGGGAAGGGACGGGGAAGATCAATGCCTTTAACGGTTTTGAAAATATGACAAATCAGGCGTTCGTTGAGGTCAATAATTTCATCTTCCGACAGGAAACTCATTTCCATATCGAGTTGGGTAAATTCCGGCTGCCGATCCGCCCGTAAGTCTTCATCCCGGAAACAGCGGGCAATTTGATAGTAGCGATCGAAGCCCGACACCATTAATAGTTGCTTAAACAGCTGAGGCGACTGCGGGAGGGCAAACCATTTTCCCGGATTCACCCGCGAGGGAACCAAATAGTCTCTTGCCCCTTCTGGGGTGGAACGAGTGAGAATTGGGGTTTCCACTTCGGTAAAGGCTTCTTCGTCTTCAAGAAAGCGGCGGATGGCTTTGACGACTTGATGGCGCAGGTGGAGATTTTGGTTCAGCCGATCGCGCCGTAAATCCAGATACCGATATTTGAGGCGAATGTTTTCCCTGACAGCATCAGCTTCCTCACTGGCAATCTGAAAGGGCAGTTGTTGCCGTACCGCATTGAGAACTTCCATTTGCTCGGCGTAAACTTCCACCTCTCCTGTGGGAAGATTGGGATTAATGGAATCTTGGGGGCGTTGGCTGACGCGCCCGCTTACTTTGATGACATACTCATTGCGGACATCTTCCGCTGTGGGATAGGAATTCGGGGTGCGTTCGGGATCGCTGACAATTTGAACAATACCGGCGCGATCGCGCATATCGAGGAAAACCACGCCCCCGTGATCGCGGCGGCGATCCACCCAACCGTATAAGGTCACGGTTTCACCAATGGTTGACGTTCGTAATTCTCCGCAATAGTATGTCCGCATATTTGTTTGCTTGTTATGGTTGATTCGCTGTTTGTGTTTCCCCCACTTCAAATTAAGGATTAAGGGGCATATTCGTTAATTATCAATTATTAATTATCAATTATCAATTATCTGCCGTCCACCATTGTTGCCCTTGAATTAAGGTATGAACTTGCCACTCCGGGCGCGATCGCGGATAATCGGAGCGATAATGCCCGCCGCGGCTTTCTTGGCGGAACAAAGCGCTTTTGAGCACTAAATAGGCCGTATCCAATAGGTTAAATGTTTCTCCTGCCCAACGCAATTGTTCTTCCATTTCAGCATGATTCAATTCGATGGGATAGGGGGATACTTCCCCTTGAAAGAACTCAGCTATGGCAAAGGCGGCAATCTCGTTTCGCCAGGCTTCCACTTGTGCCAATCCTTGGGCCAATTCTGCTTCAGTGCGGCAAATTCCGGCATCATCCCACATCAAAACTTTTACCGCTTCCCGCAACTGCTTTAAATAAGCCACTTCTTGTTCCCAATTTTTCTCTGTTACACGCTTAGCCTCGCTTTCGGCAGCGGCTGTTTCTTGTTGCTGGAAGTTTTTTACCTGAAATCCTTTAAACTGCTGTCCAAATACCAGGCATTCCAGCAAGGAATTGCTCGCCAAGCGATTGGCGCCATGAACCCCAGTATTGGCTGTTTCTCCAACTGCGTACAACCCTGGAATTGAGGTGGCGCTGTTGATATCCACTGCGATGCCTCCCATCCAATAATGGGCGGCGGGGGCAACCGGAATGGGTTGAGAAAAAACATCAATTCCGTGAGAGTGACAAACTTTAATGATATTGGGAAACCGATACTGAAGGCGATCTTTAGCAATGGGGCGCAAATCCAAGTAAACCCGAGCATGCGCGGGATTAGCAGCCGTTTTTTGCAGATGGTTGTAAATCGCGCGGCTGACCACATCGCGGGGGGCTAATTCTCCTTGGGAGTGATACTCAAAGGCAAAGCGATAACCGGTTTCATCCACTAAATGCGCCCCTTCCCCTCGCACAGCTTCTGTAATTAAAAACCGCGGCGCCCCAGCTTTCGTTAATGCTGTGGGATGAAATTGGAAAAACTCAATATCTCGCAAGACTGCTCCAACCCGCCAGGCTAAAGCCACACCATCCCCAGTGCTGACAGTCGGATTGGTGGTTTGGGCAAACACTTGTCCGCCGCCGCCGGTGGCTAAAATTACTGCTGAGGCTTGCAGCAATTGAATTTGCTTGTTGTGTAGGAGACGCAATCCTCGACAATGTTGCGTTTCAGGATTAATATCCAATTGCAGCGCAAAGGCTTGGGAAATGACTTGAATATTGTCGCGGGCTAAAACCTGTTCTGTTAAGGTATTAACAATGGCCCGTCCGGTGGTATCTGCGGCATGAAGCACCCGCGGGTGAGAATGGGCCGCTTCTAAGGTCATGGCTAAGTCTTCCCCTTGGCGATCGAATTGGACGCCCAACTCCACTAAGGTCTGGATACTAGCGGAAGCATTTTCCACTAAAAAGCGAACTGCCTCTGGAATACAAAGCCCCACGCCAGCGTTTAAGGTATCCTGATAGTGCTGTTCGGGAGAATCGCCAGGCGCGAACGCCGCTGCAATTCCTCCTTGCGCCCAATCACTAGCACCAATTTTCAGATTATCCTTGCTGACAAGCGCAACTCGCAGATCTCGGGGAAGGCATAACGCCGTATAAAGCCCTGCCGCTCCGGCACCAACAATAATAATATCAAACTGCATTTGGGGAAATTCCCTTATTTGTTAACCATTCTTTTGGAATGATAATAAATCGCTAATCACAGAATTTACCAAGGTAAAACGTCTCCTTTCACCCCGTGCCAAAAGGTGCCGGAATTATCTAAATTGAGTTCAGCAATGCGTTGCAATAACCCTTGTACTGATTCAGCAGCAGTAATTCCAGAAAAATCGGTCATGCGTGTTCTAACCATACCGGGATGTAAAATGCCCACAGCAATGTTATGGGGTTTTAAATCTTCAGCAAGGGATTTTCCAGCCATACTCAAGGCAGCTTTTGACATCCGATAGCCATAATAGCCGCCGGAGGTATTATCTTCGATTGACCCCATACGACTGGTCATATTGACCTCCTCCCCCGTTAAGCTCCTGATGTCGCTATAACGGGGGATTCGGGAGAACCAGTTACCTGCTCCTCCATCCACTCAAACAACGAAAGTTGT
>PXPI01000025.1 GCA_003021905.1 Cyanobacteria bacterium SW_9_44_58
GAGGCGCCGTCGCCGGAATTGATTTCCGGCGTTCTATGAGCGCCGTCACTCCGACAAATCAGAGATTATGTCGGGAGACTTCTGACGACGGCTAGTTAAATTTCCGATATGCTTCCCGTGCCTGACCCTGAATCGGTTGAGGCAAGTTAGAGAAGGCTTGGCGGAAACGACGAGTCGTGCGTGAATTCACAGTTTATCAGAATCTAATGCCTCAGTTTGACCGGCATTATACTCTTCCATTGCTTCGGCTGCCAGTTTAGCAAGGCTATCTTGGGATTGGGCAAAGGCAGTATTCCACTTGTCTTCATCTTCCAATTCTTCCAGAATTTTTACCGCGATCGCGTCTTGTTCACTAGCTTCTAGTCTCTTTATTCGCTCGATCGCTTTCTCAAACAGTTCAGTCATGGCTAGAATATTGAATTAAAAATTATACCTACTGTACAGCGGGCAATGGGACTCGAACCCACGGCATTCACCTTGGGAAGGTGACGTTCTACCACTGAACTATACCCGCACCTAACATTATATGTAATGCTTGCAAAAAACACTTCCCATCGTGGTGATGAGACGTATCCGGCAAGTTGACGTTTCATTGGCGAGTGCTTTTGTTCAGAGCAAACTCTGCCTTAAAGCATAAATTACGCACTTCGTATCAAGTTTGTCATAAATTTTAGTAAAAACTGGCTTAACATAGAAGCTAATCTTCCATAGCCAAACTTGACATGAGGAGTATCAGCGATGGGTTTAGCCAAGAGCGTTGAAATTTATTCCTTAGATTCCATTCAAGGAGGAATGTCGCAATTTTATACCCCGCAAACCAGTAATGAAACTATGTTGGTGGAAATTCCAGGGAATAGTGTTGATGATCTATTTGTTCATCATTTCCAAACAGATCAGTTATTAGTGGTGCGCGGAAGTTTTGTCTTAGTTGTATTGCAAAATCGAAGCTATCAGTATATTCCATTGCGCGATCGCTGTCCCCAAGTGGTGAAAATTCCCCCCGGTATTCCTCATGCTGCCATTAATCCCTTTCCAGATAATTGTGTTTTAGTCAATGCTGTGCTGAGACATGGGCCAAGCCATCCCAAAGATTATCAGCCCTTGCCTCGTCCGTTTCCTTATGATTTAGAATTAGCTGAACAGGAGTTGTGTCAAATGAGTCAAAATCCCCTAAAATAAACGCACAGTAGACAAATTTTCGTCTCAACTTCACTCCACCAACCTTTATGCCCCTACTGATTTTAGTTGCGGAAAATGATCCAGGCATTCAACTGGCGGTTCAAGACTATTTAGAGCTTTTGGGCTATAGTGTTATCACTGCCAAGGATGGGAATGAGGCCCTACAGCAACTGGAAACTTACCATCCGCACTTAATTGTGGCCGATATTAAAATGCCGCGCAAAGATGGGTTTGATCTGATTCATCAGGTGAGAGAACGCTCGGAATTTCGACTAATGCCGGTGATTTTTCTAACGCAGCGGGGCACTACTGCTGACCGCATTCAGGGCTATCAAGCCGGATGTGATGTTTATTTGCCTAAACCATTTGAAATGGAAGAATTGGGAGCGGTAATTCGGAATCTGTTAGCGCGATCGCAGATGGTACAATCGCAATGGTACTATCAATCTCATGAGCAATCTCGCTCTTTTTCTGATTCAGAAGCCTCAATTGAAGAATTTGATTTTACCCAACGGGAAGAGGATGTCTTAAAATTAGTAACCCAAGGATTGTCTAACACTAAAATGGGAGAAAAATTGCATCTGAGTTCCCGGACGGTGGAAAAATATGTCAGTAGCCTTTTGCGAAAAACCAATACCAATAATCGAGCAGAATTGGTTAGTTTTGTTCTGAAACATCATCTCATCCCCTGAATAACGCTATTGTGATCTACCAGTACCCCATCCGAAAACAAGGAACTTTAATTCAACGCTACAAACGGTTTTTGGCTGATATCGAACTTGCTTCGGGAGAAGTTGTCACTGCCCATTGCCCGAATACCGGCCCAATGACAGGCGTTTGTCGTCCAGGAAGTCCAGTGCTCGTTTCTTATAGCGATAACCCAAAACGGAAACATCCTTATACCTGGGAAGCCATCCAGGTAAACGATACGGTTCCCACTTGGGTGGGCATCAACACCAGTTTACCCAACCGTGTCATTAAATATGCCCTAGAAAATCATCTGTTGCCCGAACTTGCCCATCGTTATCAAACCATTCGCCCAGAAGTTCGCTATGGCAAGGATAATAAAAGTCGCGTCGATTTTCTATTAACCGGCGAAGAAGAAGCGCCCATCTATTTAGAGGTAAAAAATGTGACTTGGGCAACAGAAAAACAAGCCTTATTCCCCGATACTGTCACTAAGCGAGGACAGAAACATTTACAAGAATTGATCGCGCTTTTGCCAACGGCACAGCCGGTTATGCTATATTTCATCAACCGAGGCGACTGCACCAGTTTTGCCCCAGGAAAAAGTGCCGATGTCGAATATGCCCAATTATTTCAAGAAGCAATGGAAAAAGGGGTAACCATTCTCCCGTATCGCTTTGAAATGACGCCGAATGGCATCAAGTTTTTAGGGCAAGCAACAGTGAACCGGAACTAATCACCAACCAATAATGAAGTGAAAGATGGTAGAATCTCTCTACAGAATTGCAAGATATAACCATGTTTATTAAATCAATGCTGAAACGAGTGCTAACTATCACATTAGCAATGGCAATTAGTGTTGTTGGTTTAGCCGGATGTAGTGGCGCTGATACTGGCTTAACCGGCAACTATCGCCAAGATACCCTAACTGTGATTGATACGTTGGAAACGACACTGGAAATGCCGGTGGATGATCCCGACAGGGAACAATTGCGGAAAAAAGCCCGTAAACAACTCAATGATTATGCCGCTCGCTATCGTCGCGATGATAGTGTTGCCGGGTCGCGATCTTTTACAACTATGCAAACTGCCCTCAATGCCTTAGCCAATTATTATACCTCTGCTTATGCCACTCGTCCCATTCCCGATGATGTTAAGGAGCGTGTTTCTCAAGAGTTTGCACAAGTAAAACGGGCTTTGCGACGAGAAGCAAGCTAATCTTTTCATCTTCTTGCAAAATTATTTAAAATACAGTGCAGGGGGCTTAAGGAAGCATCTGGCTAAAAAGAGGCCCTGTTTTTTCGCAAGGATTAATGGCAAAATGTCAAGCAACTTTCGTTCCTTAACATCCCTGCATGGCTTACTGTGGCGGCTTGGGTTAGGCATTGTTGGTACAGGTCTGACAATAGGAGCAAATGCCAAGTTTGATCCTGTCCAGGCTGCGCAGCGAAATGAGTATTGTCGCTTTGGGAAAAGCGCGATCGCGCAAAAAAATCAACTGCGCCAACAGGCCATTAATGGGGATTCCCAAGCCCAAGCTCAATATCAAGCATTAATTCAACGCCACGGAAAACAGCTTACCCAGTGTCGAGAACAAACTTGGCCCCACAAACAAGCCATTTGGTTAAGACTCTATCCCTGCGATAGCAAACCAGGACAAGTGGAAAAAATTTTAGATCGTATTGTTAATTCCGGCTACAACGAAGTCTATCTGGGAGTGTTTTACAATAGTCAGGTTTTACTTCCGGCTAATAATAACCCAACCCCCTGGGATTCGGTATTGAAATCTTCTTCTGTTAGAAACCGGGATTTACTGGCAGAAGTTATCCAAAAAGCGCATGAACGCAACTTAAAAGTCTATGCTTGGCTATTTACCCTGAACTTCGGTTATGCTTATGGACAATCCTCTCAGGGTCAGGAAATTTTAGCCCGCAATGGTTATGGCAACACCAATCTCTCCGATAGCGGTGAAACTTCGCAAGCTTTTGTTGATCCCTATAACGAAAAAGCAAGACAAGAGTATAAACAACTAGTGGCAGAAGTTTTAGAGCGAAAACCGGATGGCGTCTTATTTGATTATGTTCGCTATCCTCGCAGCAGTGGCAGTGAATCGGTTGTGAGTAAGGTTAAAAATCTGTGGATTTATGGCGATGCTTCCTTAAATACATTGTTCAATCGGGCCTTAAATCAAAAAGGGCGGTTTTTGATTAAGCGTTTTGTCAATAATGGTTACATCACCCGTGGCGATGTCGCCAAATTGGATCAAATGGAACCGAAAGATGCGCCCCCACTTTGGCAAGGGCGCAATCTTGAACAAGCAGAAGAGAACATGAGTCTGGAAGCTCGTCAAAACCTGTTACAGCAGCAATTGTGGTATTTAAGCGTTGCTCATGCCGCTCAAGGAATTGTCGATTTTCTCTCTGGTGCCGTTAAACCGGTTAAAGAAAAAGGAATTCCCACTGGGACGGTATTTTTCCCAGAAGCGAATCAAGTTGTTGGCAAACAGGGATTTGATTCCCGTTTACAGCCTTGGACTCGCTTTAAAGACCTTTCGCAATGGCATCCTATGTCTTATGGCGTATGTGGGCAAACCAGCTGCATTGTTGATTTAGTGGAACGCACCATGGAGTTTGCTTCTTCTGATTTAGAAATGATCCCAGCCTTGGCAGGCAAGTGGGGCAGACGTTATAAAAATCGTCCTCCTTTAGAAGTGCAAATGGAAGCGATTCATCGCCAAGTTTCAGGCATTGATGGAGTAAGCCATTTTTCCTTTTCTTGGCAATTTCCAGAATTGTCGCGGGAACGCAAGTCCTGTTCTTTACCTTAATTTGGAGAGTCTTGGTCAGCTAAGGCAACCAAATCTTGAATATTTTTCAAATTGGGATCTCCTGCTAAATAACTAATGCCGCGATGTAAATGTAAGCGAAACTGTTGCGCAAGCATCTCTTGATCGAGTCCTACCCCATCTTGATAACAGCGTTGTTTGAGCGCAACCAGTAAAACGTCGGACAGTTCCCCCCCAAACACCCGCCATGTCAGTTCTAAATTACTGTCGGCAGGAATGGGGACCGGCGAGGGTTTCGCGGGTTCAGCAAGGGAACGGCAAAACCCCCAGCGACAGAGAATATTCCACTGCTCGATTTTGGTGTAACGTTTCAGTTTAATCAGTTGATCGCGAGCAGTTTTAGAAAGACGGATGCGTTCTAGGGGGGGTTCCATAGTTACTTATTCGCGAGCCATTGTTGGAGTGTTGTTACCACCTCTTCCAGGGGAATGTCCTGAGAGGATTGATCAGCACGGGTAACGACTTCCACGTTCCCTTCTTTGAGGGATCGTCCCGTGACAAGACGATAGGGAATGCCGATCAAATCAGCGTCTTTAAATTTTACCCCAGCCCGTTCGTCGCGATCATCCAATAGCACTTCCATACCAACATTTAATAAGTCTTGATAGAGGTTTTCGGCAATTTTTGCTTGTTGGGGATCGGTGATGTTGGGAACAGTAATAATCACTTGATAGGGGGCAATAGCAACTGGCCAAGCAATCCCGTCGTCATCGTAACATTGTTCCACCGTGGCTTGCGCTAAACGAGAAACCCCAATGCCATAACAGCCCATGTGCAGGGGAACATTTTCTCCTTGTTCGTTGGTATAGGTAGCTCCCATCGCTTGGGAATATTTGGTGCCCAGTTGGAAAATGTGTCCCACTTCAATGCCGCGAGCCATTTTTAGGTGTTGGCTGGGATCATGAACGGCGCGATCGCGCGCTTGAGCTTCTCGCACATCCACAACCTGATCCGGTAAGGTAAATTGATCTCCCCAATTAGCCCCAACAACGTGACAACCGGTTTCATTGGAACCCGTGATAAAGTTTTTGAGATTCAGAACCGTTTCATCCGCTAAACGCAGGAACTTGGGTTCCACATCTTTACGGCTTTGAATATAATCATCTCCTAAATCCGGGGCGAGATATCCTAGCGGCAACGCTTGCGCCGCCCATTTTTTCTGGGCTTGTTCATCGGGGACATTTAAGCCCAGCAAGGCATTTTCCCCATAATGAGATGCCATTTCCGAGAGAACGTTGGTTAATTTGACATCATTCACATCTTGATCCCCGCGAATACTGACTAAAACAAGAACCAATTTCCCATTGTCATAAGTGGCTTCATATAGAACATTTTTCACCACTGTTGTGGGAGAGCAACCTAAGAATTTACAAAGAGTGGCAATAGTGGGCGTATTCGGGGTGTCCCGTTTTTCATACTGGGAAAAGGGAGAGGGGTCCGCATCTGGGGGAATAGAAACTGCTTTTTCTAAGTTCGCCGCATATTTGCCATCTTCGGTATAGAGGACTTCATCTTCACCGGTTTCTGCCAGCACCATATACTCTTGGGAGGCAGAACCGCCAATTGCCCCAGAATCAGCTTCCACTGCCGTAAAGCTTAAACCGCAGCGGCGCAAGATAGTTTCATAGGTTTGCGCCATGAGGCTGTAGGTTTCCTTGAGACTCTCAGCGTCGGCATTAAAGGAATAAGCATCCTTCATGATAAACTCGCGACCGCGCATTAACCCAAAGCGGGGACGAATTTCATCCCGAAATTTGGTTTGAATTTGATATAAATTTTGAGGCAGTTGGCGATAGGAACGGATGCTATCTCTTGCAATAGCAGTGATAACTTCTTCGTGGGTTGGCCCAAGACCTAATTGCCGTTCTTGACGGTCAATGACGGAAAACATAATCCCTTCGGCTTTGGTATAGGTTTCCCAACGCCCGGATTCCTGCCATAATTCCGAAGGTTGCAGTTGTGGCAGTAAACATTCTTGAGCGCCAGTAGCATTCATTTCTTCGCGGATAATTTGGGAAATTTTGTTAAGAACCCGCCACATTAGGGGAAGATAAGCATAAAGTCCACTGCCAATGCGCCGAATATAACCGGCTCGCAGGAGGAGTTGATGGCTGGGAATTTCTGCTTCTGCCGGGGTTTCCCGCAACGTCTGCAAAAGCATCTGAGACATTCGCATAGTGCGTCTCTCCTTGATGATTGGATCAGTTGATTCTGCTTAGGCTACTGTATCGCGTTTGTGCATCAACAACCCGCAATAAAAAAAAGATAACAGTGATTTTGGGGACCTTTCTTGACTTAAATTTTAGCTGTGTTAGGCTATGGTTGTTGGTAAAAATTGGTTTCAACAGAGACCAGCTGTTGAAGGCAACGGGGAAAGTTCGGTGTGAATCCGGCGCTGTCCCGCAGCTGTGATGAAACGCTTCTTGTTTCTGAGTCAGAAGGCCCGCCAGTTTTAGGTTTTTACATTAATAATCGCCAACTTGTCTATTTTCATCTACGAGGTTTTAGATGGTCATTAATTTACAAGATTTCCTTTCAACGTTAGATCAGTTGAAACTGCGTTTTTACCGAAGCCGAGCAGTTTTCTCTGACAGAGGCGAAGCATTTCAGGTTCAGAAGAAACTTGCACTTATGGAATGGTGCCAGGGTGAAGCCATTGAATTGTCTGATTGGCATGGGCAACACTTGCACTTTGACTGCCCCACATAAGTGTTTAGAAATTTTAAAACCAGCAACAGCAAGTCCTACCGAGGAGCAGTTCAGTGCTGAATCGTCTTGCTTTCGACTAAGCTAACTGAACTAAGCGCTGCATTGCTCTATATAACAGATTAGAGCATTGGCACAAGTTGTTGATAATTATTTTTATTATTTGCAGATGACGTCTTTACAGAAAGTGCCTATTACTGCCGTTGGTAGAGATTGTTGCACTTATCGTTATGAAAGTGCTAGACGCTTTCTGAATTCACCCAATAATGGGAAGTTTCAAAAGGAGGAAACCATTGAAAATTGCTGATCAAATCTGGCAAGAGCAATTTTCTTGCTGGCAAAGCCGCTTCATTCATCAGAATTTTTTGCTGATTGGATATCGGGCTTGGCAAGGGTATCTTGAAGCAGGAGCAGGAATTGTTGTTTGTAACCTATTGGAGACAATTCCCCCTAATTGGGATTGGAAAATGAACTCTATTCCCTTCAATCTAACCTTTGTTCCGGCTACAGAAGCCACCAAATATTGCCAAACCATTGGACTCCGTCCATGCTTGGCAAACGCGCTCCCAAAAGAGGCAAGAAGTGTCTTACAAAGCGCGATCGAGCGAAGCTCGCTGGCAGAGCCAATCGCCGACTATGAGCCAAATCAGGAAATTATTCTCTTACTTAGGGGGAATGGTGAATTAAGTGTGAACCGACTGCAAAACCTCAGGGTTGCCCCTGCTGCTTGTTATGAACAGGTGCAACGACGCTGGGCAGAATTTCAACCCCAAGCTAACGATTAAACAATTCCACGGTTAGTCAATCGCATCACTTGGAAAGAAACGTGATTTCAATTAAGGAGAGTTCAATCATGAATATGCAAACACAAACCCTAGGTTATCCTCGCATTGGCAAAAAACGAGAAGTGAAAAAAGCATTGGAAGCCTATTGGAAAGGCGACTCTAATGCAGAAACCATGGTCCAATCCATCCGTGACATTGAAGCCAATGACTGGCAAACCCAGTTAAATGCCGGTATTGATCGGATTGGTGTGGGCGATGCCACTTTCTATGATCACGTTCTGGATTGGGCAGTGCGTTTAGGAATGATTCCCAAACGTTTCCGCGATTTATCAGGGCTCGATCGTTATTTTGCCATGGCACGGGGAAAAGATGGGATTCCTGCTTTGGAAATGACCAAATGGTTTGATACCAATTATCACTATATGGTTCCAGAAATTGAGGAATCCCTAGAATCCGCTGATTTTAGCGACTTTCTCGATACAGTCAAACGGGCGCAAAGTATTGTCGGCGATCGCGCGGTGCCGATTGTTTTAGGACCGATTACCCTCCTACGACTGAGTCGTTTGAATTTAGAATGGGAAGAAGCTATATCTCAATTGCGCGATCGGTATGTGCAATTGCTGGAGAAACTGAAAAAGGTCGGCGTCACGGAAGTGCAAATCCATGAACCGGCTCTGGTTTTTGGCAATGCCATTAACTTGAGAGCTTCTTATCAGTCGGTTTACGCCAATCTAGCGGGCGTGGGATTGCCCATCAACTTGGCAACTTACTTTGATGATCTCGGACAGGCTTATCCTTGGGTTGTTAACTTGCCTGTTACGACCATTAGCCTCGACTTCACTCGCGGCAATAATCTTGATTTGCTGCAACGTCACGGTTTTCCTGCCGAAAAACACTTGGGCGTTGGCATTGTTGACGCTCGCAATGTCTGGAAAGTTCGTCCTGACGAAATCCTTTCCACCCTAGAGAGTATTCAAAAGGCAACCTCTAACCTGACGATTCAGCCCTCAGCCTCCCTGCAATTTGTTCCTTACGATGCCAAACAAGAAACCAAACTGCCAGACCCCTTACGCAATGTCTTAAGTTTTGCCGAACAAAAATTAGACGAACTGGTTATTCTGGCACGTGCCGCCTCTGGTGAGGACGTCGAACAGCAGTTGGCAACTTGGAAACGTCAATGGGCAGCTTTTACTGAATTTAGTCCTGCTAATCCTTCTGTTCAAGAGCGTTTACGCAACCTGACAGCAAAGGAGTTAGAGCGGCCCTTGCCTTACGAACAACGCCGTGCCGTTCAACCGGATTTACCGGCCTTCCCTACCACAACCATTGGCTCTTTCCCTCAAACCTCAGAGGTGCGGAAACTGCGGGTGCAACTCAAACGCGGGGAACTGAGCGAAGCTGATTATCAGCGCGCGATCGATGCTGAAATTGCCAACTGCATTCAACTGCAGGAAGAAGCCGGATTAGATGTCCTAGTCCATGGGGAATTTGAACGCACCGATATGGTGGAATTTTTCGGGCAACAGTTATCCGGTTTTGCCTTTACCACGCAGGGCTGGGTGCAAAGCTATGGCAGTCGCTGTGTCCGTCCCCCAATCATTTATGGGGATGTTACTCGTCCTCAGCCCATGACTGTGCGCGAATTCAAATATGCGCAATCTCTGACTTCAAAAATTGTCAAAGGCATGCTCACCGGACCTGTCACCATGCTCAATTGGTCATTTCCTCGCACTGATATTTCTCGTAGCGATCAAGCAATGCAAATCGCCCTTGCCCTGCAAGATGAAGTGGCTGATCTGCAAGTAGCAGGTTCAAAAATGATTCAAATGGATGAACCTGCCTTGCGCGAAGGTTTACCCCTAAAACCTGAACGCTGGAACAGTTATCTGTCTTGGGCGGTGGATGCCTTCCGGTTAGCTACAAGCATTGCCAACTCACAAACCCAAATCCATACCCATATGTGTTACTCAGAATTTGGGGATATTATTGACCATATTGAACGCTTGGATGCAGATGTGCTCTCCATTGAAAATAGCCGCAGCAACAACGAAACTCTATTTGAAATTACTGGAGCAGGCTATAAACACGAAGTGGGCAATGGCATCTATGATGTCCACAGTCCCAGTGTTCCCTCCGTTGAACAGTTAGTGAAACAGTTGCGGACTGGGGTAGAGAATTTACCGGTGCAACAAATTTGGGTCAATCCCGATTGTGGACTAAAAACGCGAGGTTGGGAAGAAGTGATTCCTTCCCTGAAAAATATGGTGAAAGCTGCCCAAACCTTGCGCCAAGAAATTGAATCAAACGCGAAATCGCGTGGTTAGCGCTTTGATTCTTATATCCTGCTGATAGCCATTTTGCTGAACATCAATGACAAGCGGCATCCCATCGATGGTTGATGTCTCTTGTCTTGTTCTTTACCAACTAAGTTTGTCTTTTGTCCGTTGTATTTTGAGAGTGACCCATGAGTAACGACCAATCCCGCTCAAACTGGTACCAAGAATTTATTGCTAAAAATTTAACCGTCATTGGCTATAATGCTTGGAACGGATATATTAACAGCGATCGCGGGGCTGTTATTTGCAGTACCAATAGCCCTACCGTTAGTGTTGCCGGAGAAATCTTTAACTGTTATTTTGTCGCTCGCGCCAATCTGAATGCTTTTCTCAATGTTTGGCTCGGTGTCCCCGATACAACGATGCTTCAGCGCCACTTTACCAACCAGCATATTCTAGAAGCAGTAGATACTTATAACCCAGAAACAGAAGCGGTTCTTTTGCTGGAATCCGGCTCTCAAGTGACCTTCTTCTATTTAAAAAATTTACCCATTTCTCCCCCAACCTGTTATCAAACAATTTGCCAACAAGGGAGAGAATTTCCTTCGTCCTCTACTCCTTTGAAAAAAGAGGAGTCTTAGCAAAATTGGCCAATAGGAAGTGTAAGACAGGCTCGTCCCACAACTTCTGTTTGAGTCCCGAATCCCACCTGCTTTAGCTGTAGGAGTGGATCACTTTTCAGAATTGCCTTGCACAATCGCATCAATAATTTTGGTATTTGCCTTAGGAAATGGAAACGCTGATAATTGTTCCGGTTTGACCCAGCGAATTTCCTCACATTCTAGGAGTTGGGGATCTCCATCCACATATTGGCAATGATAAACATTTAAAGTAACCCGGAAGTGAGTGTAAGCATGATTAATCGTAACCAGATGCTCTGTTACCTCTACGGTAATGCCTAATTCTTCTGCAATTTCGCGTTTAATACAAGTCTCGACGCTTTCGTTTTCTTCAATTTTGCCCCCTGGAAATTCCCACAAGCCGCCGAGCAATCCTTCTTGCGGGCGACGATCAATTAAAATGTTTCCTTGGTCGTTCCAGATTACAGCAACACCAATTTGTTTGTGAGGAATGGGAGAAGAAGGTTCACGCATGGGAATTTCTGTTTGTAAGTTCTGCTGAAAGGCTTGACAGCAATCGCGCCACGGACAAAGCAAACAACCCGGTTGCTTAGAGGTGCAAAGGGTTGCGCCTAAATCCATTAATGCTTGATTATACTCTCTGGGATGATTTTGATCCAGCAACGTATCCGACACTTGCCATAAATAATTCGTTGCTTTTTGGGGCGGTGTTTGCAACCCGACTAATCGGGCTAATACCCGTTTGACATTTCCATCGAGAATCGAAATGGGTTGATTGAACGCAGCGCTAAGAATCCCGCCGGCTGTAGTGCGTCCAATTCCGGGTAAGCTAAGAACAGCTGCCAGTTCATCGGGAAATGTGCCTTGGTAGTCGTTAACCAGTTGTTGCGCGGCGCGATGCAGATTTCTTGCTCTTGCGTAGTACCCTAAGCCTTCCCAGTTTTTCAGTACCGATTGCAACGAGCTATGGGCGAGGGTGGCAATATCGGGAAATTCTTTCAGCCAACGGTGATAGTAAGGAATTACTGTTTTTACCTGGGTTTGTTGCAACATAATTTCTGAAACCCAGATAGCATAGGCATCGCTCGTTTGACGCCAGGGCAGTTGCCGTCCTTGGCCTTGATACCATTCTCGCAGCGATCGCTGTAGGAATACAATTGTTTCTGGCGTTTCCCAAAATTCCATCATTTGCCGAAAAATAAAGCCCGTCGGGAACAAGCTTAGAGACAACACCGCAACTGATTAAACTGTTACTGTTGATCATCCAAATTATTGTCCCGGGAAGATTTGGCTTCAGCAGCTTGCAGCGATTTCTCAAAATTCATCCGTTGTTCAGCATTCCATAAAAAGTAACCGCTCATCATCGCCGAGGCTAGAAGTCGTCCTAATTGTTCCCGACTAGTGCTAATGCTAACATGAAATTGATCGGAAGGAAGTCCTCCTAACAACCCAACAATATTGCGTTCCATCACTTGGAATACTTCTTGGGATTGGGGATGGGACAATTGTTCTACCACTTCGGGATTGAGGGATTGCACATATTGCCAGAGATGGTTTTTTCCTTCTCCGCCCGTTTCGAAAAATTCAGAATTTTGATGGGATTGGCTTTGATTCATCATGTTTGATCTCCTCCTATCTCCTTGCTCTATCCAATGAGTCTGAAAAGAGCTTGCCATCAACCTCTATGTCATCTTCTATACTCTACTTTAACAATTTCCAATTTTCCTGCCGTTAGTGAAACCGTACTTTTGCAGTCGGTTCTTTCGACAATTTTCATTACTTTGATTAACCGACCAATGCTTAAATGATGCTCCAATGAGTGTTTTTTATGCCTTTCTAAATATTTTTTTGATTCAAGCAATTATTGAAATTTTATATAGCAGTTATTGGAATCACGAGGTACAGTAACAACATTGACTGAGTAAGGTTCATGACAAAATTTAATGACTTAATTGGTTCAGTGTCTAGCGTACCTCATTAGAGTAAGAATTGCTATAGATGAACCTCTTGATAAGATACACTGCCCTCTAAATTACTTTTTCCCTTCAGCGATTCCTTCCGAAAGAATTGGCAAGGAAGTAAGTTTAAATGAAGTTCGTGTTGTATCATTAGTGTGACTAAAATTGATTTCAAAAAGCATGATGTTACGGCGTTTAGTTCCTGTTTTCTCCCTTTTCTTGACAGTTTTCTCCCTTCCCACACCTAGTTTGGCAGCACCGCCAACAGACAAAACGGTAAGCTGTGATCTCCTAGTCGCTGGGGGTGGTTTATCTGGGGCAGCAACCGCCTATGAAGCACTTTTAGCGGGAAAAACCGTCTGTTTAACGGAAATCACCGACTGGCTGGGAGGACAAATTTCGGCCCAGGGAACATCAGCATTAGATGAACGACCGACCCAACGCCGATTATTATATTATCCCCGCGGCTATCTGGAACTGCGAAATCGCATTAAAGAATATTATGGCGAATTAAATCCAGGAGACTGTTGGGTGAGTGAGTCTTGTTTTATTCCTGCCGATGCCCACGAAATTCTGAAAAATCAGTTGCTGGCAGCGGAAGAAAAAGGAGAAGGAACGCTGAAATGGTTTCCCTCTACTGTTATTAAAGAGTTAGAGACTAATGGCGAGGGAAGCATTATTGAAACCGTAACCGCAATTCAGCATCAGCCTCGGGAAAATGCACCGCCTCTCAATACAGATCCGCTTTCGGAAACTTTCAAAGATTGGTATCGCTACCAAGATTCTAAGCAGTTTGAGAAAACGATTATTCAATTTGTGCCGTCTCAAACTTATCAAAATTGGTATGTGGTGGATGCCACTGAGACAGGAGAATTAGTGGGGTTGGCCGATGTTCCTTATCGCTTGGGAATTGATCCGCGTTCCTATCAAGAACCCTCTTCCGCGAGTCAAACGCGCGATCCTTATTGCACCCAAGGGTTTACTTATACCTTTGCCATGGAGGCAACGAAAACACCTCAAACTCATGAAAAACCCCCATTTTATGAACAATATCAACCCTACTACAGCTATGAGTTAGAACGTCTTGCCAGTTTTGATTTAGTATTTACCTATCGACGGATTTGGAGTCCAGAAACTGGAGATCAAGAAAAATTTGGCGGCATTGGTTTTACCGAACCCACACCGGGAGATATTTCCATGCAAAATTGGACCTGGGGAAATGATTATCGTCCCGGAACCGCTAAAGATAACTTGATTTATACTCGGCAACAACTGCAAGAACGGGGACAGCTTTCTCCTGGGGGATGGGAAGGTGGATTAAGAGTAAACACTCTTGCTAAAGGAGAAGAAAATGCCTGGGGCTTCTTTTATTGGCTAGTAGAAGGAACGACAGATTCTCAGCTGGGAGAAGACGTCAAAACGCCCAATCCGAAGAATCGGTTTTTGAGCGGGTTGGACTCTCCTATGGGAACGGTTCATGGTTTATCCAAGTATCCTTATATTCGGGAAGGACGACGGATTATTGGCCGACCTGCTTACGGTTATCCGGAAGGGTTTACTGTCTGGGAAGTAGATATTTCTCGCCAAGATTACACCCGCGACTATTATCGGAAAGTACTTTCTCCTGAACAGTATCAAAATTTACAGCAAGAAATTGCAGGACGGGATGCTTTTGCCGTTATTCAGGGAGAAGAAGGAAAAAATCGATCGCGCGCTCGCATTTATCCCGATTCCGTTGGCATTGCTCACTATGCCATTGACTTCCATCCCTGCATGAGGGAGCATCCGCCGGAAAAACCGGGAAATACGGAAAGAGAAGGAACCAGACAAGGGGCAGGACAGGCTTATCCATTTCAAATCCCGCTACGGGCGTTAATTCCTCAAGAGATTGATAATTTTCTCGTAGCCGGAAAAAGTATTGCTACCAGTCACATAGCAGCAGCCGCCTATCGAGTGCATTCCTTTGAATGGTCAGTTGGGGCTGCAGCAGGAACCACTGTGGCCTTTGCGTTAGAAAATCAAATTTTTCCCTACCAACTGGTGGATGAACAATTAATTAAAGAACAACAGCTACAGCAGCTACGGGAACGACTGCAAAAAAACGGGAATCCTACTGCCTTTCCTGGAACATCGATTTTTAATAACAATTGGGAAGATTGGCAGTAACAAACAAAGTCTTGCATTCATGCTAACTTTTACAGCTTCCTTGCGATTTCGCCTTAAACAATTAGATAGGAAGCGGCTATCTCACCCCTAAAACTTGCATCGCAATTGGGGGTGAGAATCAGAGAACTAGCAATAATAAACTAGCTAGAAACGTTTTGTTCTAATAACAATTTATTCTGTTTCATTTTATCGGGAATTTCGATGGGATAATCACCGGTGAAACAAGCGGAACAGAAGTTGTTTGGATCTTCTCCAGTAGCTTTTAGCATCCCTTCCCAACTCAAATAAGCAAGAGAATCAACCCCAATTTTCTTAGCAACGTCTTCTACCGATTGGGTAGCGGCAATCAACTGATCTTGGTTATCGGTATCAAGGCCGTAAAAACAAGGATGAGTTACCGGTGGAGAAGAAATTCTCATGTGAACTTCCACTGCCCCTGCATCTCGCAGTGCTTGGACAATTTTGCCGCTGGTTGTGCCCCGAACAATGGAGTCATCGACAATGATAATGCGCTTGCCGTTGATAACATCTTTCAGGGGATTGAGTTTCATGCGAATTCCTACTTCTCGCATCCGTTGAGTCGGTTCGATAAACGTTCGCCCCACATAGCGATTTTTGATTAACCCTTCTTCATAAGTAATGCCGCATCCGTGAGAAAATCCGATCGCGGCAGGAACCCCGGAATCGGGAACCGGAATAACTGAATCTGCTTCCACATAAGATTCTGCAGCTAATTGTTGTCCCAATCGCAACCGATAGCTGTAGAGAGATTCTTGATTGACAATGCTATCGGGGCGCGAGAAATAAATCATTTCAAAGATGCATAGTTTCGGTTCCGGTTTTTCTGACCAGTGATAAGAGGCTAACCCTTGTTCGGTAATCCAAACTATTTCCCCAGGTTCCACATCTCTTAAATATTCTGCCCCAATAATATCTAATCCTGCAGTTTCAGAAGCGATAACATAATGTTGCGAGTTGTCGCCAAACGTTCCGATGACTAATGGACGAATACCATGGGGATCCCGGGCTCCCATTAATCCCTCTGGCGTTCCAATAGCGAGGCTATACGCTCCTTGGCAACGGTCAAAGGCCGCTTTTGCCCCTTCTAGCCAACTTTTGCCCGAATCCACTTCCTGCGCGATCGCGACCGCGATCATTTCTGAATCCGTGGTGGAAATCAACTCATAATTGTCATTTTTAAGACTTTCTTTCAGCTGTTCCGGATTCACCAAATTGCCATTATGGGCCAGGGCTAAAGAACCTAGTTTCGTGGGAACGACAACCGGTTGGGCATTGGCAATGAGGCTAGAACCTGTGGTGGAGTATCGAGTATGACCCACAGCTATATCGCCGGGCAACTGTTGTAGAATTTCTTCATCAAAAACCCGGGCCACTAAGCCCATATCCTTATGGAGACGGACCCCATCAGCACTAAATGCAGCGATGCCTGCCGATTCTTGGCCTCGGTGCTGTAGGGCATACAGTCCAAAATAATTTAACTTGGCGACATCTTCACCAGGGGCATAAACGCCGAAAACCGCGCAAGCTTCTTCGGGCTTATCAGGCAGTTCTTCCGAGGGAAGTGCAGTGGGGTATGACATAAGGGTTCAAGCAGGTGACGAGAGTTAAGGATTTTATTATGATAATCTCAATTTTACTTTAACAATCTCTTAACAGAGAACACAAGTGAGGAAAAAGAATATTTAGACAACAAGCTTTAAGCGGCCTTGATGGTTGCTTCAAGCTGACAATGCGGTTCTAACGTAAAATGATGGGTAGTTGTTTTCATTAAGTTTTCTCTTACTTGAACATTGATCCTCCAACTAGCTTGCACTTATGCCTAACTTCGATGCATTGTTCAACGCCATTGCCGAATTAGTGTTGTGTCATTCTCCCAGCGGTGCCGAACAGGAAATCGATCGCGCCCTTCTGGAGAAATTTCAAACCCTTGGTGTAGAAACTTGGCAAGATCAAGCCGGAAATATCATTGCCAAAATCCCCGGCCAAAATTCGGATTCTGCTATTGCCATCACTGCCCATAAAGATGAAATTGGGACGATTGTGAAACGCATTGGCGAAGATGGAACATTAGAAGTTCGTCGGCTAGGGGGTTCTTTTCCTTGGGTTTATGGAGAAGGCGTTATGGATATTATCGGCGATCGCGCGACGATTTCCAGAATTCTGTCTTTTGGATCCCGCCATGTTTCCCATGAATCGCCGCAACAAGCGCAAGAGTTGGAAAAACCGCTGTTTTGGGAAGATGCTTGGGTCGAAACCAAGTGCACGGCAACAGAACTGGAAACGGCAGGAGTTCGCCCAGGAACTCGTGTGGTTGTTGGCAAGCACCGGAAACAACCTTTTCGCCTCAATCAAAATTATATTGCCGGCTATACCCTGGATAATAAAGCTTCTTTGGCGATTATTTTGGACTTAGCGCAACAGATCAAACAACCGCCCCAAGATATTTATTTAATTGCTTCGGCAAAAGAAGAAGTAGGGTCGATTGGTGCGCTGTATTTTACACAAAATCAACGCTTAGACGGGTTAATTGCGTTAGAAATTATTCCCCTGGCCGGGGAGTATTCCTTCCAACCAGGAGAGGCGCCCGTTTTGCTGTCTCAGGATAAATACGGTTTATACGATGAAGGTTTAAACGGAGAAATTGCAACGGCTGCTGAAACTGCCAATGTTTCCTTGCAACGCACGATTATTGACGGATTTGGCAGCGATGGATCAATTGCCATGAAAATGGGTCATGTTTCCCGGGCTGCCTGTTTAGGCTTTCCCACCGATAATACCCACGGTTACGAAATTGCTCACCTGGGCGCGATCGCGAACTGTCCCCAAATTCTAGCTTCTTATGCCAGTTCGGTTTAAGCATGATCAGCGCGTGCGATTCGTTTCCTGTGAAATCGCAGGATTTTTCATGAAATCCGAGGCATAAGCAGGAGCTTGGTTAGAACCCCTCCTAGGGGGTACAGAACC